>CAMOEO010000276.1 GCA_946612175.1 uncultured Verrucomicrobiota bacterium | reverse complement strand
ACAGACCGGAGTAGATCGCGTCCGGCTCGCGGTCGGCGCGCCAGCGGTAGCGGGACAAGGGGGAATATCCGTAGGACATGGGAACAAGGATAGCACGAAAAACGGGGAGAAATCAATAGAAAAATAAACGTTGAAATTACAGTAAAAAATATATATAGATTATGGAGAAATGGCCTACGGCGTTGGCCGCGGCGGGGCGATGCGACGCGCGGTCCGCCCTCCGCGTCCCGCAGGGCGGCGGTGGGCTCGGCGAGCGGGACTTGCGGGGACAGACCCGAGACAGACCCCCGCCTCGGCGACCTACCTCTACGAGATCGTCCGCGAAACGAACTCGCCGGAAGCGCCCTAGAGCGGGAAACGGGAGCACTAGACCCCCGGGCGTCTTCGTGATAGACTTCGCGACATGCCATCGCAACCCATGCGGGAACCAAACGCCATGTCCAAATTCGTCACATTCGGTGAAATCATGATGCGCCTCAATCCGGAGGGGTACCTCCGGTTCGTCCAGGCGGAGCGGTTCGAGGCCAGCTACGCGGGCGGGGAGGCGAACGTCGCCGTGTCGCTCGCGAACTACGGGCTCGACGCCTCCTTCGTCACGAAGCTTCCGGCGAACCCGCTCGGCGAGTCCGCCCGCAACGAGGTCCGGCGGTTCGGCGTCGACACGTCGTCCATCGTCTGGGGCGGGCCGCGGCTCGGCCTCTACTTCGTGGAGAAAGGCGCCTCGCAGCGCGCCTCGAAGGTGGTCTACGACCGCGCCGGCAGCTCGATCGCGCTCGCGAAGCGCGCCGACTTCGACTGGCCGAAGATCCTGAAGGGCGCGAAGTGGTTCCACTTCACCGGCATCACACCCGCGCTCGGCGGCGAGCTCCCCGCGATCTGCCTCGACGCCCTCGAGGCCTGCCGGGCGAAGGGCGTCACCGTGTCGTGCGACCTCAACTACCGCGGCAAGCTCTGGACCCGCGAGGAGGCGGGCCGCTGCATGGCGAAGCTCGTCCCCTACGCGGACGTCCTCGTCGCGAACGAGGCCGACGCGGCGGACGTCTTCGGCATCCGCGCGGAGGGGACGGACGTCGACTCCGGCCGGCTCGACAAGGACGGCTACGTATCCGTCGCCCGGAAGCTCGCGGAGCGCTTCGGTGCCAAGAAGGTCGCCATCACGCTCCGGACGTCGCTCTCCGCCTCCGACAACAAGTGGGCGGGCATGCTCTACGACGCGAAGAGCGGCAAGGCGTTCTTCTCCACCGAATACGCGGTCCGCATCGTCGACCGAGTCGGCGGCGGCGACAGCTTCTGCGGCGGGCTCGTCTACGCGCTGGCGACCGGCCGGCGCGACCAGGCGGCCATCGACTTCGCCGTCGCGGCGAGCTGCCTGAAGCACTCGATCGAGCACGACTTCAACCACGTCTCCGTCCAGGAGGTCGAGTCGCTGGCCGCGGGCAACGCGTCCGGCCGGGTGCAGCGGTGAGCCCATGAGCGCCGCCCGCGACGGCACGGAAACGAAGACCGTCCTGTATCTTCACTTCTCCATGAACCCCGTCATCCACCGGCGCTTCCTGGAGGGGATGCGGCGCTTTGCCCGGACCACGGGCTGGCGCGTGGAGGCGTTCCCGATCGACGATCTTTCGCCCGAGGAACTGCGCGAACGTGTGCGGGCGAGCGGCGCGATCGGCTGCGTCCGCGACTCGGGACGGCAGCGCCCCAGGGGCGCCGAACGGTCGTTCTGTGTCCCGCACGTGCCGATCGTCCTTGTCGAGCCCGGCGAAACGGACCGCAGCTCCCGCGCGGGCGCCGTGTTCTGCGACAACGCCGCCATCGCCAAGGCGGCGTTCCGCGAACTCTCCGCCGGACATCCCCCTTCCTACGCAGCCGTCTCCTACTGGGATCCGGCACAGCGCTGGGCGAAGGATCGCGTCGCGGCCTTTCGCGCGCTTTGCGCCGAAGCGGGTGGCGCATGCGCGGTGTTTCCCCAGCCCCTCCTCGAATCGGCCGAGATGCGGATGGCGCGGCTCGCCGATTGGGTCGCGGCGCTGCCGAACCACGTCGCGATCTTCGCGGCCAACGACTTCACGGCCCACGAAACGGCCCTCGCGCTCCGATCCCGCCACCGCCCCGTCCCGAAGACCGCGACCCTTGTGGGAGTGGACGGTTCGCCCGAACGCCACGACATCCCTCCGTCCCCGGTCCCCATCACTTCGGTGGACGTCAACTTCGAAAAAGCCGGCTTTCTTGCCGCGCGCGCCCTCGCGGAGACCCTCGCCGCAAAGAACGCAAGGAAGCGGAAGCACAAAGCCAATCCCGCCAAGGGTGCCAATCGCGCCAATGACGTCAAATCCCCTCCTCTCCTTTTCGGGCCGCTGATGGTCGAACGGCGCGAATCGACACGCGGGCGCGGCCGGCGGGAGCCGTTCGTCCTCGAGGCCGCCGAGGCCATCCGCCGAGAGGCCTGCGACGGGCTCACCGCCGCTGCCCTCGCCGCGCGTTTCCCGGTCTCCCGCAAGCACTTCGAGCGCCGCTTCCGCGAGGCCATCGGCCACTCCGTCCTTGACGAAATCCTCAACATCCGGCTGGAACAGGTCCAGGCCTACCTCCTCCGGCGCGACATCGCCATCGACGCCATCGCCGGACGCTGCGGCTTCGGTTCCGAAATCGAATTGCGGCGCCTGTTCCGCCGCCGCTTCGGCTCGTCCATGTCGGCGTGGAGGGCCCGCAACTCCATCTAGCCCCGTTTCAAAAAAAATGCTCCAAATGTAACGGGGTTGTTTCCGTTCGGTGCTACCATTTCGCCATCGACCACACGGAAGGGACCGACCATGGAATCGGCTTCCGCCCCGTCGATCCCTCCTGGATTTCCGCTTCCCCGTTCCCTCCAACGAAAGGCACCGAACATGAACCATGCAACCACGATCCTTTCCGTCTTCGTCGCCGGCGCGCTGACGCTTGCCGCGACCGCGACGACCGCCTCCGCCGAGGACGCCTACATCGAATCGGACGGCTCGCAGTTCATCAACACGGGCTACCACGTGAAGCCCGAGTCCCGGATCGAGCTCGACTTCGCGTTCGTCGACTTCGCCAGCACGGCGGAGTACGCGCAGGCCCGCCTCTTCGACAACGACGCGAACAATTCCAAGCCGTCGATCTCCGCCTCGGTCTACGTGAGCGGCGAATACTCGCTCGCCGCCTGCATCGGCGATTGCGACGCGACCTACAGTTTCGCGGGCATCTGGACCGTCAATTCCGGCGAGGGAACGCGAGGCGCCTACTGCGACGCCACGAAGCGCACCATCGTCCTCGACGAGTTCGGCAAGCGCATCGCGCTCAAGGAGGACGGCGAGGAGGTCTGGTTCAACGACCAGTCGTCGGCCCGGCAGTTCACCCATGCCTCCTCGCTGCCGCTCGGCCTGTTCGGGCGCACGAAGAACGCGAGCGGAACGGCCTGCGACTACCAGAGCCGCATCCGCGTCTACGGCTTCCGCGTCTACGAGTCGGACGCGCTGGTGCACGACTACGCGCCCGTCGTGAAGGGCGGCGTGGCCGGGCTTCTCGATGCCGAAACCGGCACCTTCCTCTTCGATTCGCGCACCAGCGGCGCCGGCACGTTCGCATACGGCGGCGACATCGAAGTCCTCGACGACGACCCCTACGTAGAATCCGACGGCACGGACGCCATCAACCTCGGCGTCGTTCCTTCGCCCCAGCTTAAGATCGAAGTCGATTACGCCCTCGCCGATGCGACGACCACCCAGCAGCGCATCGTCGGACAGAGCGTGTCCAACCCTTCGGCTTGCGTCTACGTCAACGGAAACGGAAACGTCGCGCTGGAGTCCGGCGACACGTGGGTGGCGGACTCGACTGCATTTTCCACGGGCATCGCGGCCGACACGAATCGTCGCAAGGCCGTGATCGACAACCCGGCGCTTATGTGGTCGTTCCAGACGGGCGTGACGACCAACTGGAGCGTGACGGTCGCCGCGGACATCACCACATGCGGCACGCGCCCGCTCGCCCTTTTCGGCGAGCCGACGAACGACGCCGCGACGGCCTTCAAGAACTTCGCGAAGGCGAAGGTCTACGGCCTCAGGATCTGGCAGGCCGGCACCCTCGTCCGCGACCTCGCGCCGCGCTTGATCGACGGCACGGCGGGCTTCGAGGATCTCGTGACGGGCGCGTTCTACACGTGCGGCGGGCTCACCGCCAGCGCGAACGCCCCGACCGCCCTTTCGGGTCGCAGCGGCGAAGGCGAC
>CAMOEO010000275.1 GCA_946612175.1 uncultured Verrucomicrobiota bacterium | reverse complement strand
CGCGAAACTGGGCGGCGCAACGATTCCCGTGACGCTTCACCAGACGACCGGCGCCGCGAACTTCGGCACCTGGACGCTCCGCGTCAACGGCGTGGCGAGCGACTACAGGCTCTACTGGAACGGCTCCGTCCTGCGCATCCCCGGGGCTCTCGTGCTCAGCGTGTGGTAGGACACGCTGACGGAATCCTCTCACTCCGAGGCGCCGAGCCGCAGATGTTTCCGGACACATGTGGGATGGATTTTTAGCCACAAAGTTCGCAAAGTCTTTGTGTCCTTTGTGTTCTTTGTGGCTAATCAAATTGACGTTGCCGGTTAATGAACAATGAATAGTTGCAAACAAGAAAAGGCGCCTCCATGAAACCTCTCGCAATTCCAGCCATTCTCGCCGCATTCGCGCTTGAAGTCTGCGCAGAAGTGGCCATGCCCGCGATCTCCTGGACGCCCAGCAACAACAGGGCGTCCATCTCCGGCAACATCGCCACCGTGTCGATCCCCGGCACGACGCCCGCCAGCGGCAGGGTCAACACGACGTTCGACATGAGCGGTTTCGCCGGCAAGGCCTTCGAGCTGACGGTCAACGCGCAGCTTTCCAACATCGGCAACACGACCTATGGCTGGGACGGGCTGAAGTTCCAGTTCTCCTTCCATGACGACCTGCGCGGCACGGACAACACCATCGACGGCACCCTGCCGCAGAAGACCGGCACGTCCGACGGCTGGATCCAGCTCAGGCTCCGCTTCGACCCCAGCCAGTACCGCACCACCACGGCGACCCTTGGCCTCGGCATCCAGCACGCCACAGGCACCGCCCGCTTCGATTTGAGTTCCCTGACGATCACGGAGCAGCCCGCGATCTGCGAGCCGACAAATCAGAACTACATCGTGCAGTATCCTCAGCCTGTAGCCGACGCCGCGACTTGTCGCGGCGTGATGTCTCCCACGGGCGACATGAACGAGGGCGACTTCCGCACCCTCCACGACTGGGGCGCGACGCTTCTCCGCTTCGAGATGGCCAACTGCCCGTCTGCCTCCATCACGAACATCCCCGCCTACGTCTCGTGGATTCGCGGCCGCCTCGACCACCTGGACAATGTCATCCTCCCCTGCGCGGAGAAATACGGCATCAAGGTCGTGGTCGACCTCCACAACACCGTCGGCGGGCGCGTCGGCGGCTACTCCGATTTCGCGCTCTTCGACGACGACGATTTCTACGACACGTGGCTCGCCGTCTGGCGCGAGATCGCCACCCGCTTCCGGGACGACCGCCGCATCTACGGCTACGACCTCTGCAACGAGCCCAACCAGACTGTCGCCCACAAGCGCAACTATTGGCAGATCCAGCAGGCCGCCGCCGAGGCCATCCGCGAGATCGACCCCGACGTGACGATCGTCATGGAGGCCAACGCCAACGACGCCCCGGACGCCTTCCACTACCTCTCGCCGCTCTCGCTCGGCAACGTCGTCTACCAAGTCCACATGTACGAGCCGGGCACCTACACGCACCAGGGGCTGAGCAGCAACCCCCACGGGCAGTCCTATCCCGGCACGCTCGCCAACGGCAACACCTTCGACAAGGCGTGGCTGCGCGCGCAGCTCGCCCCCGTCCGCACCTTCCAGCAGAAGCACGGCGCCCGCATCCTCGTCGGCGAGTTCTCCGCCATCTGCTGGGCGCCCGGAGCCGACCAGTACCTCACAGACCTCACGGACATCTTCGACGAATACGGCTGGGACTGGTGCTACATGGCCTTCCGCGCCTGGGGTGGATGGAGCGTAGAACACCAGGAGCGGAATGCAGGCGAGCCGACGGAGTGGGACTTCGTCGCGGCCTCCGACAACGCCCGCAAGAGCGCCCTTCTCGCCGCTCTCGCCGACGGCGCCGTCCCCGAGACGGTCTCCGACGTCCTGCACCTCGCGCCCGGCCAGACGGTGACGCTCAACAATGCCACGAACGACAACGCCTCCGTCGTCAAGCGCATCGTCTTCGCCGGCGGTGCCATGACCGGCACCTCCTTCAACGGACACCCGTTCTGCACCGCGAACGGCGCGCGCTGGCGCCTCGAAGGCGAAAACGGAGCGCCCATCCTCGTCGGACCGCTCGGTCTCCAGCGCATCCACTGGCACACCGGCGACGGCTTCGTCGAGACGCGCGGCGACTGCGAAGTGGTATTCTACGACAACAGCTACAACGCCCAGAACGACTGGCGCGGCACCGTCTGGTTCGACGATGCGCGCACCGCCTGGGACCACACCGGAAACTTCGTCCTCTCCAACGCCGTCCAAGTCATCTGCCGCGCCGACGACTGCCTCCCGCACGGCAACGGCACCGGCGGCATCCGCATGACATGGGTGAACCGAAGCCTGCCGGCTCCCGTCCTCGACCTGGGCGGCCACAGCGTCGCCGTGAACGAGCTCAACGCCAGCGGCGGGGGGATCCTCACCAACTCCGCCTCCGCCCGCGCCATGGTGCGCCTCGGAGAGAACGACCTCGGCGGCATGGTCTCACTGGGCTCGTCGCAGGACTGCCGCAACATCGACATCGAGAAGACAGGGACCGGCCAGAACGGCCTCGACGTCGGCTCGTCCGCCTTCGGCGACGTGCGCCTCGAATCCGGGCGCTTCCGCGTGCGGGGCGCCGAGAGCGACACCGTTTCCGTCGATGCCCTCTCCCTCGCCGCCGGTGCGAGGCTCATTGTCCAGAACACCACGCTCCACGCCGCATCGTATGCGCCCGGCGGCGCCGTCGAACTGCAGGGCACGGGCCGGTTCCTCTACGACGCGCTCGTCGTGGAGCAAGGCGCCCCGCTCACGCTCGACGCCGCCGAGACGTGCGCCGCCGTCCGCCTGCGCGACACCCTGACGCTCGCCCCCGGCGGCTCGCTTGCCGCCGGCGCCGCCGTCGTCGTGGACGGCCCCGACGGCGGCATTGTCGCCAACGGCGGCACGCTCCCCTCCTCCACGCGCCTGTCCCTTGCGCCGGATCTCGAGTCCGACGCCGAATGCGCGACCGTCCTCGACCTCCGCACCGGCGCCACGACGCTCCAGTGCGCCACGAACGCCAATCCCGCCGTCGCGGCCCGCGTTCTCTTCTCCGGCGGTTCCCTGCGCGGCACGTCGTTTTCCGGAACGCCCTTCTGCGCCGCGAACGGCGGCAAGTGGATCCTCGAAGGCGACGGCGCCGACATCGTCGTCGGCGAGCTCGGCCTCCAGCGCATCTCGTGGCTCGCGGGCAACGGCTCCATCGAAACGCGCGGCGACTGCGACGTCGTTCTCTACGACAACCAGTACAACGCCGCAAACGACTATCGCGGGACGGTCTGGCTCAACACGCCCAGCGCCCGCTGGAACCACGCGGGCGACCTCGTCCTATCCAACGCCGTCAAGGTCGTCTGCCGCGCCGACGACTGCCTTCCCGCCGGGCCGCAGACCGGCATCGTGCGCCTCAAGAGCTACAACGCGCACATCCCGGTTCCGCTTCTCGACCTGAATGGACGAAGCGTCGCCGTGAACGGATTCGACATCTCGGAAGGCGGCATCGTCACCAATTCCGCCGCCGCCGTCGCGACGCTCCGCATCGGCGAGGGCGATGTCTCCGGTGTCGTCGCGCTTCCGCCGCTCTCCGGCGCAAACATTGCGCTCGTGAAGCGCGGCACGGAGACCAACACCGTCTCGCTCGCCTCGTCCGACCTCGCCGCGCTCCGCGTCGAGTCCGGGACGCTCGTCCTCTCCGACGCCTCCGCCGCCACGCTCTGCGCCGCATCCGTCGAGGTTGCCGACGGCGCGACGCTCGTCCTCGACGGCGTGACGCTCCACGCCGGGCACCTCGCCGCATCCGGCGCCATCGAGCGTCGCAACGGCGGCGCGCTCGACGTCGCCGAGACCCGCTTCACGTGGTTCGCCGCCGACGCCGCGACCGACACCGCCACGGGCGGCGTCTGGCGCGCCAAGCCGCCCCTTCTTTCCGGCGCCTACGATCTCCGCACGAGCGGCGCGGCCGTCTTCGCGGCGACCGTTCCGCAGCGCGCGGGTCCTCGCGTCGAGGCGGAATTCGTGCAAGACGGCGCGCTGCCGGCCGAGTGGCTCGACAACCTCCTCGTCGACGCCGTGACGAACGGCGTCCGCGCCCGCATCGTCGCGGTGGACGACGGCGGCGGGGAACTGTCCTGGCGCGGTCTCGCCCTCGTCGACGGCACCCCCGCCTGGGTGCGGCTGGAAGGCACCGCGCCCGAACCCGGCACCCCCTGCCGCGTCGCCGCCGAGTTCGACTTCTC
>CAMOEO010000274.1 GCA_946612175.1 uncultured Verrucomicrobiota bacterium | reverse complement strand
TTCTTCGGCTGGATGTGCCAGATCCTCGTCAACCTCCGCTCCAAGGACCTGCGCCGCAAGTCGAACCGGACCGTCGCCGTGACGGAGGGGGTCGACGAACTGCCGGACGAGGATTCCCCCGCACGCCTGTTCCGCGACGTCGACGCCTCCCTGCTGCGCGACGCCGTGCAGTCGCTCCCGGACGACATGCGCGAAGCGGTCGTGATGCGCTACTTCCTGGACCTTCCGCTGCGGCGGATGGCGAAGATCCTGTGCGTCCCCGAAGGCACCGTCAACTCCCGCCTGCACTACGCACGCCTCGCGCTCGCGGCCAAGCTCGGCGCGCGGAGCCCGGGAGCGCGGGTCCTCGTCCTCGGGCTGCTGCTCGCCGCCGGCCTCGCCATCGGCGGCGCCCTCTACACGCTGGGGGCGGCGGTGTTCGGATCTCGCGCAGAGAGCGCAGAGGTTGTATCTCACGCAGAGAACGCAAAGAGCGCAGAGGTTGTATCTCACGCAGAGAACGCAGAGTTCGCGGAGTTTGTTTCTCACGCAGAGAACGCAGAGAGCGCAGAGCCAACCCCTTCAACTCCTTCAACCCCTTCAACTTTTTCAACCGTTCCAACCGTTTCAACCCCGGACCCCTCCGCCATGCACGCCAAACCCTTCCTCGCCGCCACCGCCTCCCTCGCGCTCGCCGCCGCGCCGGTCTCGGGAGCCGACGATCACTGGACGCTTTCCGGCACCTCCGGCAACGTCTCGATGACCGACGGCGAAATGACGCTTTTCCTGACGGTCGAGAACCAGGCGGACCGGACGCTCGCCCTTGGGCGTTCCGGCAACGCCCGTGGCAACGCGATGCCGAACGGAACGAACCAGACCGGCTCCTACGACCTGTCGAAGCCGATCCTGGACGACGGCGGCAATGCGTGGACGATCGTCCGCGTCATGCCCTGGGCCTTTTACGCAAGCCCCTATGTGACCGGGACGCTCGACCTTTCGAGCGTCACGAACATCGGAGACGCGGCGTTCGGCTACGCCAAGGCCTTCACGTCGTTCGTCCTTTCTCCCCACTTGGAGGAAGTCGGGGCCAGCGCGTTCAACTCGGCATTCGCGAACCGTTCCTTTTCGCCGCAACTGCCGGCGAGCCTCAAGACGATCCGCAACGGCGCCTTCGGACACCATTCGCAGTGGGACAACAATCTTGACATGGAACTGTCTGGAACGGTCGAACTGCGGGGCATCGAGCGGATCGAGAACGGGGCCTTCTTCCAGTGCAAGAAAATCGACACCCTCGTGATCGGTCCGCGTCTCGTGCAACTCGGCGGGGCAGGCACGAGAATCGACTCCATGCGGACGGACGCGCCGCCGTTCGAACAGATGAATGGCCTCAAGACGGTGCAGTGGCTCGGTGGGCCTCCGGCGAGCGGAATCCCGAAGGCCCTGTTCTGGACGGATGATAATTCGGCCGCTGTCACAAACTACGTCTACGCGGACTACCTCGACGCATGGACGAACGCGATCAATGCATCCGGCATGGCCGTCGGAAGCGCCGTCGCCGGCACCGAACCCGCCGTTTGGCCGATCGAACCGAACGACGTCTGGCACAAGGGCAAACTCTGGCTGTCGCTTCTGCCGGGGCATCCCGTGGTCGAGGGCGCGCCCGTTTTCATGGAGCCGCCCGCCGTCGTGAAGCGCGACGGCGCGCTCGTCTTCCGCGCGGTTCTTGCGGAAGGCGACGGCACAGACGTCTTCGCGGTCTTTTCCGACTCGACCGGTGCGGCGTGGACGAACCTCGTCGCGTCCGGCGTCGACGGCGATCCCGAAACGGTCCTGGAAGCGGCTGTCCCGGCGTCCCTTCCGGCCGACCGGACGTATTCGTTCGCCGCGCTCGCGGCCAATGCGGTCGGATCGGCCGTCCGCGAAGGCGCCGGCTCATTTTTCAACGGCACGGTTTCCGTGGCGGCGTCCGCCGCGTTTTCCGAAGCGGACGGAACCGGCTCGTTCACGTTCTCCCGCAACGGAATCGACGGCGATCTGGTCGTTCCGTTTTCGCTCGGCGGAACGGCGGCCGAGTTCGTCAACTTTCGCGAACTGCCTCGCAGCGCGACGATTCACGACGGCGCCTCCTCGGCGACGGTGGCCGTCGAGGGCGTCGCGGATCTGGCGTCCGACGCGGACGCGACGCTGACCCTCGTCGTTTCCGACGACGGCCTCTTCCTCGTCGATCCGCTCGCCGGATCGGCGTCCGTCACGATTGAAAACTGGTCGCCTCCCGGATTCGGAACGTTCGCCCGGCGGGCGGTGTTCTCCGTGCGCGGCTACGGCGCGGACCGCGACGTCCTCACGAACTTCCCCATTCTTGTGCGCGTCCCGGCGGGCGTCGTGTCCGATCCGGCCCAACTCGCGTTTTTCGGCGACGGACGCATCCCGCTCCCGTTCGAAATCGACACGTGGGACGACATAGGCGAATCGCTGGTCTGGGTCGGCGTCCGCCAGCTCCGCGCCGACGCGCGGATCGTGCTCTGCACGGGCCGCCCCGGCTACGCGGCGCCCGACCTCGCGCCCGGTCTCTGGCGCGCCGCCGGCTATGTCGTCGTCCTGCATTGCGGCGAGGAGGGGCCCGCTCTCGCCGGTTCGACCGTGCAGGGCGTGGACGGCGAAGCGATCACCGAAAACGGCTCCGCCGCAGGCGCCGCGAAAAGCGTGGCCGGCGCGGCGGGCGCGGCTCGCCTGCTCAGCGAGTGGAACGCAGGGGCGGCCGATTGCGCTTCGATCCGCGTCCACAACTACGAACGGTATCTGGCCGACCCGTTCCGCATGACGTTTTCCTTCTGGC
This sequence comes from uncultured Verrucomicrobiota bacterium, assembly GCA_946612175.1. Classification (GTDB taxonomy): domain Bacteria; phylum Verrucomicrobiota; class Kiritimatiellia; order RFP12; family UBA3636; genus UBA3636. The sequence continues at coordinate 1,457 of CAMOEO010000274.1, read as the reverse complement.
TGAACCACCGGACCGACGTGGAGACGTCCGACGAGGCGCTCTTCGGCAACCGCGACGTCGGCAACGGCGAATCGACGGGCTTTTCGGCGCGGCTCACGGCGGCGGAATCCGGATCGGCCCCGGCTTTCCGGATGTTCGGCAACGGGGCGCACGATTCCGGGGCGTTCGAGACGCGCCTGGAAGGTGCCATCGACGTGACCGCCTCGCAGACGGACCCCGTTCCGTGGCGCGGCGCGTGGACGCAGCTTTCCTTCTCGCTCCGGCCGGGGCCGGACGAAACCGCGTTCCGCATCGCGGGCGAGCGGGCCGTCTGCTCCGAAAATTATCGCGGCGGACCGACCGGTTCGACCAGTTTTGCCACCATCCAGAGCCGCGGCGAGGACGCGCCGGTGTTCTTCGGAAACGCCAGAAACTCCGACAGCGCCGCCCGGAACGGCTTCAAAGGCTCGATGGACGAAATCCGCGTCCGCAACGGCGCCGTCACGGACGATTGGGCCTTCGCCGAATACGCCACCGTCGCCGATCCGGACTTTCTGTCCTTCCTCGGCGTTTTCAGTTCCGGAACGGTCATCGTGGTGAGATGACCGTCCGCGGCGGCGGTGGACAGAAGACTGGCGTTGGTGGAAAGGGCGGCTGCGGCGTCCTGATCCTGCGCTACCTCGCCGATCCCCCGGGCACGATGATCCTCGTCAAGTAGTTACCCGCGCCATCCGCGCCGGCCGGCCTTGCACCGGCGCGCGCGGCGGCGTAGAATCCCCCCGCCGCACGATGGTTTTGTGCGCGAGGCCGCGTCGGGCACGATCGTCCCGATCAAGCCGTCAATCCGTCCAACAAACTTGACGCGATCCCGTATTATGGTAGTGTGGGTGTTCCGCCCGCGCTTCCATGGACCTGGTCGAACAGCTCAGAATCGATCCCGAAAACGGAGCCCGCCGCCTTGAGGTCGAATACAAGGCCGGCCTTCTGGCGCTCGCCCGCCGGCTCTGCGCCGACGAGGGGGACGCCGAGGAACTCGTGAACTGCACCTTCGCCGAGGTCGTCCGCAGCATCGACCGCTACGCCGAGCAGTCCGCCTTCTTCGGCTGGATGGCCCGGATCATGATCCATCTCAACGGACGGAAGAAGGACCGGAAATCCAACGAAACGGTCGTCGCGTCGGAGGTGATGCCCGACGTCGCGGCCGATCCCGACGCCGACGCCCGCCTCTTCCGCGAGGTCGACGCGGCTCTCCTGCGCGATGCCATCGACGGCCTTCCGGCGGACATCCGCAAGACGCTCGTCATGCACTGTTTCATGGACATGTCCGTGAAGGACGTCGCGCGCTTCCTCGCGCTGCCCGTCGGCACCGTCTCCTGGCGCCTGCACTACGCCCGGCAGATGCTCGCCGCCAAGCTGGGCACGCAGAAGCCGGGCGTAAAGCTTCTGGTCTTCGCCCTCCTTCTTTCCGCCGGTCTCGC
>CAMOEO010000273.1 GCA_946612175.1 uncultured Verrucomicrobiota bacterium | reverse complement strand
CCTCCTCGGGAACGGGTCGGGCGAAACGCAGCCGCCGCACGCCCGCCCAAACTTGTGGTGCTAGAGACCTCGCACGGATTTGACGCGCCGACGGCTGTGGCGGATCGAGAGAATATGGCAGATCGTCGGAGAAACTCGGTAGACGATACGGTATGGGAGAACTCCAATCTCCCGGATGTCCTCGCGGCCGATTTCCGGGACGATCCGTCCGAGGGACGGGTTGTCGGCGAGGACGTTTGGCGCTTCGAGGAACCGGCGCGCCCATTCGACTTCGACAACCGGGCCATCCTCTTCCAGGATCGTCCGCAGGATCGCCGCGAGCCGGAGCCGGGCGCGGGGCGTCCAGCGGATGCGAACAGGGGGCTTCACAGAAGCCCTTCCTTCTTCAGATACGCTTCGACTTCCGGCGTCGAGAAGGTTTCGCCCCGTTCGATTTCCGCTTCGGCGGCTCGGACGTCGTCGATCAGTTCGACGGTTTCGCGCAAGCGCTCGAAATCTTCGACCGACAGCAGGACGGAAGCGGACTTCCCGTTCTGGGTGATGAGAATGGGACGATGGGTGTTGCGCGTGCGCGCGATGCATTCGGTGAGCTTCCCTCGGAATTCGGACAGGGGAAACACGTCGTTCGCAAGATCGATGGATGGGCAGATCGTGGCAGGCATGGGTTGTTCTCCTTGCCATAATATTGTGCAGAATTCTGTAACGAATGCAAGTGAAATCTTCCAAGCGCCGGAAGCGCCGCGCTGGCCGGTGGCATCGGCCGGCGGCGGTGGTTCCCAACGGCCGACAGGACGGAAGGTCGAGCCCCTGTCGCGACACTCCAGAAAGGTTCGGGCTTTTCCGGGGAGGGGGGATGTGGTAGACTTCGGGGCCATGCTCAAGCCGTGGCTCCAGCTCTTCCGCGTCCCGAACCTCCCGACCGCCGTCTGCGACGCGGTGGCGGGCGGCGCGATCGCGGGCGCGTCGCTCGGCCTCCCGCCCTCGGCGGTGGTCCGCCCCGCGCTCCTCGCGGGCGGCGCGGAGCTGCTGCTCTACATGGCCGGCCTCGCGGACAACGACCTGGCCGACGCCGATCGCGACCGCGAGGCCGCCCCGGACCGACCGATCCCCTCGGGCGCCCTCTCCCGGCGGAGCGTCGCCGCCGCGGCCCGCCTCTGCGTCCTCGGCGCCGCGCTCCTCGGCGCGGCCGGCGGCCTTCCGCCCGGCTGGTGGCTCGTCGCCCTGGCGCTCCTCGGCTGCATCGCGGCCTACAACCGGTGCAAGGACGCCGAGCCCGCCCCGGCGCGCCTCGTCATGGGCGCCTGCCGAGGCCTGGCGCTTCTTTCGGGCGCCGCCGCGGTGGCGGGCGGGGGCGCGTCGTTCGCCGAGGCGCTGCGCCGCCCCGAGGCGCTGCTCGACGTTCTTCCGCGCGATCCGGGCGCCTGCGGCGCGGTCGTCCTCGCGGCGCTGGGCTGGACGCTCTACATCGCCGCGGTGACGCGCCTCGGGGAGGACGAGGAGCGCGCGGAGGCGGGGCTCGGCCGGTGGCGCTACGCGCTGGGGCTCCCCGCGCTCCTGCCGCTCGCGGCCGCGGTCCCGCGCGCCGGTTGGGGCGCGGCGGGGTTCGCCGCCTGCTCGCTCTACGCGTTCGTCCGCTGGTGCCTCGCGGTCGCGCCGCTCGGCGCGCCGCACGGCCCCGCCGCGCGCCGCCGCGCCGTCGGCCGCACGATCGGCGGGCTGCTCTTCCTCCAGATCGGGGCGATCTGCCTCTACCCCGCGCCGGCGCTGCTCGGCGCCGCCGCGGCGTGCTGGGCGGCGGCCCTGGCCGTCCGCCGCGCCTGGCCCTCCATCTCCGGTTCCTGACCCCATCCTCCCATGAAGCACCTGATCGTCGCCGCCGCCGGCCTCGGATGGCCCGAGCTCGAACGCCGCGGGCTCTCCCGCCTCGCGGGGCTCGAGTTCCGCCCCGCCGCCTCCGTCTACCCCGCCGTCACCTGCGTCGCGCAGGCGACGCTCCGCACCGGGCTCGACCCCGCCGCGCACGGCATGGCGAGCAACGGCTGGTGGTGCCACGCGACGCGGAGGCCGTCGTTCTGGGAGCAGTCCTCGGAGCTCGTCCTGGGGCCGCGCGTGTGGGACGAGGCCCGCGCCGCGGGCGAGACGGTCGGGATGTTCTTCTTCCAGCAGAGCCTCGGCGAGGACGTCGACGTGCTGCTCTCCCCGGCCCACATCCACAAGCACGGCGGAGGGTCGATCCTCTACCGCTACACCGTCCCGCCGGAGGCGGACGAGGCGCTGCGCCGCGCGAACGGCGCGTTCCCGCTCTGGCGCTACTGGGGTCCGCTCGCGCACCCGAAGGCGGGCGACTCGTGCCTGGCGGACTTCCTCGTCGCGGCGGAGCGCTACGACCCGGACATCGCCTTCCTCTACCTCCCGACGCTCGACTACGACGCGCAGCGCTTTGGCCCGGGCGACCCTCGCTGCGAACGCGCGTTCGGCTTCCTGCGGCGCCAGCTCGAGCGCCTCGCCGCGTTCGCGGGGAAGGCGGGGGCGGACCTCGCCGTCCTAGGCGACTACGCGATCGCGGAGGCGTTGCGCCCGCCCGCGTTCCCGAACGCCGCCCTGCGCCGCGCGGGGCTTTTCGCCGTGCGGGATCTCGGCGGGCGCGCCTACCCGGACTTCGCGCGCTCCAAGGCGTTCGCGATGTGCGACCACGAGGTGGCGCACGTCTACGTCCGCGATCCCGGCGACGTCGCGTTCGTGCGCGACACGCTCGCCGCGACGGGGGACTACGAGCGGATCGACGCGCGCGAGGACGGCGGCGCGTGGGCGCACCCCGCCGCGGGCGACCTGCTGCTTTTGGCGAAGGCGGGCTCGTGGTGCGCGTACCCGTGGTGGAGGGACCGCCGCGAGGCGCCGGACTACGCCACGCACATCGACATCCACAACAAGCCGGGCTACGACCCGTGCGAGCTGTTCTTCGACCGCGGCCCGTGGCTGCACCCGCGCACGTGCCAGGACGCGGGGCGCATCCGCGGGACGCACGGCCGGCCCTGCGAGGTCGCCGTCGCCGCGTCGGGCGCGCCGCTCCCCGGCGCGACCTTCCGCGAGATCGCCGCCGCGCTCCCCGCGCGCTTCGCCCCGTCCTCCCCCGCCGCGGCCCCGTCCGATCCCTCCTCCCCCCGATGACGACCTTCTGCCTCGACTACCAGCCCGCCGTCGCCCAGGGCGCCGGCATCGGCCGCTACACGCGGCAGCTGGCGCGCGGCCTCCTCCCGGCCCTCGCGCCGGAGGAGCGGCTGCGGCTCTTCTACTGCGACTTCCGCCGCAAGGCGCCCGCGGACCCCGTCCCGGGCGCCGAGGCGCGCGCGTTCCGACTCCTGCCGGGCGCGCTGATGCAGAAGGCGTGGACGCGGCTCGGCGCGCCGCCCTTCGACCTGCTCGCGGGCGCGGCGGACGTCTTCCACTTCACGAACTTCGTCGCGCGCCCGGTGCGGCGCGGGCGCGTCGTGCTCTCGATCCACGACATGTCGTTCGAGCGCTTCCCGGCGTTCGCCGAGGCGCGCAACCGCGCGTACCTCCATGCCAACGTCGCCCGCAGCGTCGCGCGCGCGGACGCGATCGTGACGGACTCGGAGTTCTCGCGGCGCGAGATCGAGGAGCTGCTCCCCGGCGCGCGCGGGAAGGTGCGGACGACGCCGCTCGGCATCTCCCCCGACTTCCGCCCCGCGCCCCCGGAGCGCGTCGCGGAGGTCCGGGCCCGGCTCGGGCTGGAGCGGCCGTTTCTGCTGGACGTCGGCACCGTCGAGCCGCGCAAGAACCTGCCGTTCCTCGTCGAGTTCTGGGAGCGGCTCGCGCCGGAGGGGTACGACCTGGTGGTCGCCGGCGCGCCGGGGTGGCGCTGCGAGCCGATCTTCGCGCGCTTCGCCGAGGCGGAGCGGCGGTGGCCCGGGCGCTTCCGGTACGTGCGCTACGTCCCGGACGGGATGCTCGACGCGCTCTACACGGCCGCCTCGCTCTTCGCGATCCCGTCGCACTACGAGGGGTTCGGCTTCCCGCCGCTCGAGGCGATGGCGTGCGGCGCGCCGGTGCTCTCCTCCGACGGCGGCTCGCTGCCGGAGGTGCTCGGCGGCGCGGCCGAGGTCGTCCGCGGCTTCGACGCGGACGAATGGGCCGCCGCCGCGCTGCGCCTGCTGCGCGAGGACCCCGCGGCGCGCGCCGCGCGCGCCGCGGCCGGGGTCGCCCGCGCGGCCTCGTTCACCTGGGAGCGGTGCGCCCGCGAGACGCTCGCGGTCTACCGC
>CAMOEO010000272.1 GCA_946612175.1 uncultured Verrucomicrobiota bacterium | reverse complement strand
AGGGGTACAGGGGAGGGGGCGGGCGCGCCCCCTCCCTGTACTGCGGTCTCGGCCACACCAGGTGCCCCGCCCCGCGGCGGTGCCACCGCCCGGTGGCGCCGCCGCGGGCGTTATGGTAGACTGGGGGCATGAAAGCCCCGCACCACCTCCTCGCGGCCGCGCTCGCGGCCGCCTCCCTTTCCTCCTTCGGCGCCGCACCCGCGGACGCCCCCGTCCGCGTCGCCCGATGGAAGGGCGACGCGAAGGGCGCCGTCTCGCTCTACTACGACGACGGCACCGGCTCGTCGTTCCACAACGCGCTCCCCTCCCTGGTCCGCCGCGGCCTCCCCGGCACGTTCTACCTCTGCGGGGGCTGGTTCGGGGGCGAGGACGACCCGAACCTCCAGCGCTGGGGGAAGGCCGCGAAGGAGCATCCGGGCGTCGTCTTCCTCGGCGACCACACCTGGGCGCACGGCGGCGTCACCAACGCCGCCCAGTTCGCCGAGGAGATCGCGCGCAACGGCGCGCTCCTCCGCCGCCTCGCGGGCCTGCCCGAGGACGAGCCGCTCTCCTTCGCGCTGCCCGGCGCGGTGCGCTGGGACGTCACGCGCGAGGAGCAGGCGAAGGTCCTCGCCGACCACCACGAGGTGCTGCGCCATCCCTTCGAGCCGAACATCGCCGGTCCCAAGGACGGCAACAACCCCACCTTCTCGATGCGCACGGCGGCCGACGCCGCCAAGGCCTTCGACCGTGCGGAGAAAGAGGGCAGGTGGGAGTCGCTCATCTTCCACGGGATCGGCGGCGACTGGATCGCGTTCGACCTGGCGGAGCACGAGGCGATGCTCGACGACCTCGGGGCCCGCGTCAAGGCCGGCCGCCTCTGGGTCGGCTCGGCGATCGACGTGCACCGCTACGCGGCGGCGCGCGACGCGCTTCGCCTCACGACCGTGGAGGTTTCCGAGGACGGCCTCGACTTCCGGGTCGAAGGCGACCCGGGCCAGCAGCTCGGCGTGACGGCGCCGCGCCCGACCCTGGTCTGCTCCGTCCCGGCGGATTGGACGCGCGCCCGCGTCCGGAGCGAGCTCTTCACCTTCGGCAGCAAGGAGCTCGCCGACCGGGCCCGGAAAGGGTTCGAGGTCCCCGTCTCCGACGGCCGTCTCGTCTTCGATCTGCCGCTCGGCTGGGTCGGCGTATCCATCCGCAAGGCCGAATAGGGGGCGAACGCCATGCCCGCGATTCGCATCGCCCGCTGGAAGAACGACGCCCGCGCCGCCGTCTCGCTCTACTACGACGACGGCACCGACAGCGCGTTCGAGATGGTCGTCCCGTCGCTCCTCCGCCGCCGCATCCCCGGCACGTTCTTCCTCTGCTGCGGCTGGTTCGAGGGCGACAAGGCCCCGAAGCTCGCGCGCTGGTCGCTCTGCCGCGAGCATCCCGAGATCGTGCTCGGCAACCACACCTGGAGCCACTGCGGCGTGCAGGGCCCCGAGGACCTGGCCGACCAGCTCGCGCGCAACGCCGAGGGCCTGCGCGCCGTGACGGGCCTGCCGCCGCGCGCGCTCGTCGCCTTCGGCATCCCGGGGGGCGTCCCGTGGAAGGTGACGCCCGTCGAGCAGGACGCGTGCTTCGCGGCGGCGGGGGTCGTCCTGCGCCACGTCTTCCCGCCCGAGAACGCGGGCGGTCCGCCCGGCCTGCACAAGGACGTCCGCATGCACACCGCCGCGGACGCCGTCGCCGCGCTCGACCGCGCGGAGGCCTCGGGGGACCGCGAGGCGCTGCTCTTCCACGGCGTGGGCGGCGACTGGATCGCCTTCCCCGCCGCCGAGCACGAGCGGCTCCTGGCCGAGATCGACCGCCGCCGCGCCGAGGGGCGCCTGTGGCCGGACGCGGAGATCGCGCTGCACAAGTACGAGACCGAGCGCGACGCCGCGCGCCTCTCCCCGCGCCCCGCGCCGGAGGGCGCGCTCGCCGCCGCGGAGCTTTCCTTCGGCACGGATCCGGCCGTCTACGACGAGCCGCTCACCCTTGTCGCCGCCGTGCCCGACGGCCGCGACAGCGTCGTGCTCGAGGTCGCCGGCGCCGCCCCGCGGCGCGTTCCCGCCGTCGACGGGCGCGCGGTCTTCGACCTCGCGCCCGCCGCCTCCCTTTCCTTCCTCCTCCGGTAGGGCGGCGGCCGGGCGCGGGGCACCTGCCGTGGCCGAGACCGCAGTACAGGGAGGGGGAGGACGCGCCCCCTCCCTGTACTACGCCGTAAGGGCCCGGGCCGGGCCGTCGAGGACGCATAGCGTCTCGAAGTGGGCCGTGCGCGGGAACATGTCGAAGAGCCGCGCGGAGCGCAGCGCGTAGCTGCCCGGCGCGCAGAGCCGCCGCAGGTCGCGCGAGAGGGTGTCCGGCGCGCACGAAACGTAGAGCAGCAGCCCCGCCGGATGCGCGAGCAGCTCGTCGACGACGCGCGGGTCGAGCCCCGCGCGCGGCGGGTCGACGAGCACCGCGCCGCCCGGCCCCGCGTTCTCCGAGAGCAGGCGCCGCGCGGCGCGAGCGACATCCGCGCATTCGAACCGCGCGCGGCCGTCGAGGCCGTGCTCGCGCGCGTTCTCCCCCGCGGCGCGGACGACGTCGCGCCCCGAGTCCGCCCCGACGACGCGCGGCACGCCCGCCTTCGCCGCCGAGAGCCCGAAGACGCCGACGCCGCAGTAGAGGTCGAGCAGCCGCGCGGGCGCCGCGGCGCGCAGCACGTCGGAAACGGCCGAGACGAGCGCGCCGCCGACCGCCCCGTTCATCTGCCAGAAGCCGCGCGCCGGAACGCGCATCCGCCCGAGAATGGGCGTCTCCTCCGAAAGGTCCGGAAGTGGCTCCGGCCGGCGCCCGCGGTCGCGCGGGCGGTCGACCCAGAGCGCCACGCCGTCCGCCTTCGTCCAGCGCAGCCCGACCTCGGAGCCCGCCGCGGCGTAGCGCCAGAACGCCTCGTCCGCGCGCATCGCCGCGATCTCGTCGTCGATCGGCGCGACGGAGAGCGGGCACGACGGGACGTCGACGACGGTCTCGTTGTCCTCGCCGTAGTAGCCCAGCGTGCGCCGCGGCGCGACGTGCAGGACGCACTTGTTGCGGTAGTGCAGCGCCGCGGGGGAGACCAGCGGCGCCTCCAGGCGCTCCTCCGCGCCGGCGAGACCGGCCTGCCGCACGAGGAAGTCGCGCAGCTGCCCGTTCTTCCACGCCACCTCCGCCTCGTGGCGCGCATGGCCGTAGACGCAGCCCGGGACGGGCGCGCCGCCCGGCAGAAGGCACTCGGGCGAGGCGAGGCGGTCGGGCGAGGGCTCGAGCACGCGCGCGAGCCGCATCTTCCGGAAGGACCTCCGCTCCTCGGCGAGCTCCGCCTCGACGAGCTCGCCGGGGCACGTCCCCGGAACGAAGCATACCGCCCCGTCCGCGGCGCGGGCCACGCCCGCGCCGCGGTAGGCGATGCTCCCGATGCGCAGCGTTTCCATCCGCTACCGGGCGCGCGCGGCGGAGGCGTAGGCGGCGAAGACGAGCGCGTCGGACTCCGCCGCGTCGGCGAACGTCACGTAGGGGCGGGAGCCGGTGCGGACGGCGCGGACGAAGTCGTCGATCTGGGCCTGGTGGCCGGGGCCGTAGTAGTCCTTGCCCTTGGGGAACGCGCGGCCGGCGGCGGCGAGCGCGCGGTCGATGCGGGCGCGGACGCGGCGCTCGGCGGCCTTGTCGGCGAGCTCGAGCGAGGCGAGGGCGTCGTCGCGGACCTCGGCGCCGCCGGCGGTGCCCTGGAAGGAGAGGGCGGAGCGCCAGCGCAGGTGGCTGGCGTTGGTGGCGACGAACGACCCGACCGCGCCGTTGCGGAGGCGCAGCGCGACGGAGATCGTGTCCTCCGTCTCGATCACGCCCTTGTGGCCGAGGTTGGCGGAGAAGGCGCGCGCGGCGTCCGCGCCGCCGGCGATCCAGAGCAGGAGGTCGAAGTAGTGGATCGACTGGTTGATGAGGGCGGACCCGCCCTCGCCGCGGAGGGTGCCGCGCCAGGCGTCCTTGCGGAAGTAGTCGTTCCCGCGGAAGCAGTGCAGCGACCCGGAGGCGGTGAGCAGGCGGCCGAAGGCGCCCTCGGCGACCAGGTCGCGGAGCACGCGGGGGAGGGGCTCGAAGCGGTGCTGGAAGACGCCAGCCGCGACGAGCTCCGGGCGCGCGGCGGCGGCGGCGAGCATGCGGCGCAGGTCGGCGGCCGTGCGGGCGAGGCTCTTCTCGCAGAGCACGTGCTTGCCGGCGGCGAGCGCGGCGCAGGCGAGCGCGGCGTGGGACGCGTGGTCGGTGCAGATCGAGACCGCGTCGACCCCCGG
>CAMOEO010000271.1 GCA_946612175.1 uncultured Verrucomicrobiota bacterium | reverse complement strand
CTCACCGGCCGCGCGAACTACGAGGGCATGACGCTCGGCCCGGAGCTCGCGGACGGTTCGCGCGCGCTGATCCTCGTCTCGGACGGCGACGTCACGCGCAAGGGCTCCTTCGCCTTCCCCTGGGCCAAGCGCCTGCTCTCCTTCCGCCTTCGCCTGCCTTCCGCCTCCGCCCCCTGAGCCGCGACGGCGAAGGGGCGTGCGAACGCGGTTGACATGGGCGGAGCGCGTGGTATATCCTTCCCGACATCGGAACGATCGTTCACAAACCCACATCCGGCTCCATCCTTCGCGAGGCTCCAACATGTCCAAATCCAAGGTCGCATTCGTACTCCTGGGCGTCTTTCTCGGCTCCCTCGGCATCCACAACTTCTACATCGGACGCACGAAGCAGGGCGTGATCCAGCTCCTGATTTCGCTGCTCTCCGCCGGACTGCTCTCGTTCGTCTCGTGGATCTGGGCGATCGTCGACATCTGCACCATCAACACCGACGCCAGCGGCACGCCGCTTTCGTAGTCCCGCGCTCTTCGCCGCGGCGCGGGCCGGCCCGCGCCGCGGCGAAGGCGTCGTCCGTTCCGCCATGGGCTTCCGCTACCGCAAGCGCATCCAGATCCTTCCCTTCGTCTACCTGAACCTGAGCGCGCGGGGCGTCAGCCTCTCGTTCGGGCGGAGGGGAGCGCACTACACCGTTTCCTCGAGCGGCAAGCGGACGGCGAGCGTGGGCCTGCCCGGGACGGGGATGTCCTACACGCGCACCTCCAAGGCGTCCTCGGCGGGGACGTGGCTCTTCTGGATCGTGGCGGCGCTGGTCGCCGTCGGCATCGCGGGATGGCTGTGGTGGCAGTCCCGCCAGCCCGTCGCGTAGTCGCTGGCGTCCGTCTCCCGGCGGAGCGCTTCCGAAGAGCCGGGCGGCACGGAATGTGCGGAAGTTTGGCACGGATGCGATTGGCATTCGGCGCAGGGTTCTGCTATCATTGACACCGCAGACGCCCAACGGCGTCGGGCACGGAGTCAAACGGAGAGAAATCCATGAAGAATTCGTTCCTTCCTTCCCTGATGGCATGCGCGGCGCTCGCGCTGCCCGCCGCCCGGGGCGAGACCGGCGCGAACATCGTCGTCGACGGCCGCGGCCTGCCGCAGGTGCAGGGCGTCCTGCGCGACGGCAACAAGGTCGACTGGGGGTTCGCGAACTTCGTCGCGTTCGGCCCGGGCTGGGCCTACACGGCGCAGGACTACGCGGCCAAGGAGCACAAGAAGGCTGCGATCGACGACCCCGCGCTCGGCCGCGGCCTGCTCTTCACCGGCAAGATCTGGGCCGGCTCGCGCGGCCTGGCGATCCGCGAGGAGTTCTTCGACGTCTCGAAGGGAGGCCCCGCCAAGGCCCGCGTGCGCTGGACGATCTCCGCGCAGGACGGCAAGCCGATGCAGCTCGAGCGCGCCTACGTCCGCTTCCCGCTCGCGCTCAACGACTTCGCGGGCGGCACGCTCTCCGGCAAGCCGCTTCCCGAGGCGTACGGCCAGGAGTGGATCGGCGTCGGAGACAAGGGCGCGATCGAGGTCGTCTCGAAGGACGGCAACAAGTTCCTTCGCCTCGCCGTCGCGAAGGGCAATCCGGTGCTGTGGGACGGCCGCAAGGACAAGCTCGACCGGTTCGAGCTGCGCGTCGACTTCCCGGACGCGAAGGGCGCGGCGAGCTCGACGATCGAGTTCGACTTCTCCGGCGCGTTCGCAGACGCGCTCAAGAAGGGCCGGGGCGTCGTGAAGCTCGACCTCCCGCCGCCGCCCGCGAAGATGGTGGCCGGCGACAAGTGGGTCGCCTTCCCCTGGACGAACGACGTGAAGCCCGACACCATTCTCGACTTCTCGAAGGTTCTCCCGCGCGAGGCTCCCGCCGGAAGGGACGGCTTCGCGCGCGTCTCGCCCGAGGGGCACTTCGTCTTCGAACGGGACCCGGCGAAGAAGCCGCGGCGCTTCGTCGGCGGCAACCTCTGCTTCGACGCGAACTTCCTCTCCAAGGAGCAGGCCGACCGCGCCGTGCGGGACTTCGTGGCGCGCGGCTGGAACGCGATCCGCTTCCACCACATCGACGTCACGATCACGAAGGACCAGTGGAACGACATCTGGAACCGCAGGACCTACCCGGAGATCTCGCCCGAGCAGCTCGACCGTCTCGACTACCTGCTCGCGGCGTGCAAGAAGGCCGGCATCTACGTCACGTTCGACCTCTACGCGATGGGCTGCCTCGGCTCGTGCGACGGCTTCGACAAGCCGCTCAACAGCAACACCGTCAAGGCGATCGTCCCGATCCACAGGCCCGCCGAGGACCAGTGGTTCAAGCGCGCGATGGAGATCTTCGGCCACGTGAACCCCTACACCGGCGTCGCGTGGAAGGACGAGCCGTCCGTCCTCTTCGTCACGCTCCTCAACGAGGACTCCATCGCGTCGGTCTGGTGGGGCGCGGCGGACGTCTACGTCGCCAAGTACAACGAGTGGGCGAAGGGCAGGGGCTATCCGCAGCTCGACAAGAAGGACATCGGCAAGCACAGGGAGTTCGCCGAGTTCGTCCACGAGGTCAAGGCGGACGCCAACCGCCGCATGGCGAAGCGCCTTCACGACGCGGGCGTGCGGACGCTCATTTCCGGCGGCAACTGGTGGGACACGCAGCAGCAGGCGTACGAGCGCGAGGCGCTGGACGTCGTCGACAACCACCAGTACAGCGACCACCCGCAGGGCGACTACAGCAAGCCCGCGTTCCACATCAACAACACGGCCGACATCCAGAGCGGCCACCCGACCTACGCGACGCCGATCATGATGGCGCCCACGCGCATCTGGGGCAAGCCCTTCACCGTCACCGAGTGGAACTTCTGCAACCCGAAGAAGTGGCGCGCCGAGGCGGGCCTGATGATGGGCGCCTACGCCTCGCTCCAGGACTGGGACGGCCTCTATCGCTTCGCGTGGAGCCACTCGCAGGCCAACATGTTCAAGCCGTGCCCCGCGAAGGGCTTCGACATCGTGACCGACCCGATCGGCCAGCTCACCGAGCGCCAGGTCGCGCTGCTCTTCGGCCGCCGCGACGTTTCGCCCGCCAAGGCGACCGCCGCCTACGGCGTGACCGCGGACGAAGCCTTCGGCGGCGGCCTCGGCGACATGTGGGCCAAGGGCCTCTTCCCGCACCCGTTCACGCAGCTGGCGTACACGCACCGCGTCGGGTCGTTCGTCGCGGATGGCGGCAAGCGGCCCGCGGTCGCGGTCGACAAGGTCTACACCGCCGCGAACAAGGGCGAGATCCCCAAGTTCAACAAGGCCGGCGCCTCCGACACGGGCGAGATCGCGATCGACCACAACAAGGGGCTGCTCGTCGTGAACACCCCGCGTACGGCGGGCGTCTGCTCCGTCGGCAAGGCCGACCAGACCGCCGGCCCGCTCTCCGTCTCCGGCGTCACCGCCTTCTGCTCCGTCTCCGCCTCGTCGATGGACGGCGCCCCGCTCGAGCGCTCGAAGCGCGTGCTGCTCCTCCACATCACCGACATCCGGAACACCGGCGCCGCGTTCACGAACGACAAGTGCACCGACATGACGAAGTGGGGCGAGCTGCCCTACCTCGCCGCCGCGGGCGAGGCGAAGATCGCGCTCCGGAACGCCAACCCGGGCCTCAAGGTCTGGGCCGTCGCCGCGGACGGCACGCGCATCCGCGCCGTCCCCGCGACCTACGAGAACGGGGCCTACCGCTTCGTCGCGCGCATCGCCGCGGGCGAGGGCGCCGGCGCCCCGACGATGGTCTACGAGCTCGCGGCGAAGTAGGGGCCGAATCGGTTTCCGACGCGGCCAGGACCCGGCCGGGGCGGCGCGAACGCCGCTCCGGTTCGCCGGAGGGGGCCGCCTCCGGGCCCGCGGGCCGGGCTATTCGTACTCGACCGTGGCCGGGGGCTTCGGCGTGCAGTCGAAGAGGACGCGGTTGATGCCGGGAACCTCGGCCGTGATGCGGGCGGCGAGGCGGTCGAGGAGCGCGGGCTCGAGGTGCTCGACGGTGACCTCCATCACGTCGACCGTGTTGATCGCGCGGATGATGCAGGGCCAGTCGAAGGAGCGCCTGCCGTTCTTGACGCCGGTGCTCTTGAAGTCAGGGACGACGGTGAAGTACTGCCAGACCTTGCCCTCGAGGCCGGCCTTGGCGAACTCCTCGCGCAGGATGGCGTCCGATTCGCGGACGGCCTCGAGGCGGTCGCGCGTGATGGCGCCGGGGCAGCGCACGCCGAGGCCGGGGCCGGGGAACGGCTGGCGGTCGACCATCGAGGCGGGGAGGCCGAGCGCGCGGCCGA
>CAMOEO010000270.1 GCA_946612175.1 uncultured Verrucomicrobiota bacterium | reverse complement strand
AAATAGCAAAAAAGAGAAAAATGACCGAACCGACCCCCCCCCGCCCGCCCGAGCCGCTCGTCGAAATCCGCCGCCGCGCGGAGCCCGCCGCGAACCCGCCGGACGCCCCGGCCCATTGAATCAAGCAACCGCGCTTGAAAAACGCGCTATATGGGTATATGTTTTCGAAAATCGATAAAATTGCCCCGTTAACTTGACTTTTCAATGCATTTATCCTAGACTCCGTGCCATGAGCTTCTACAAACGCGAGAACTACCTCCGCAAGATTCGGGGATTCTATGACGACACCGGATTGATCAAGGTCATCTCCGGGGTTCGCCGCTGCGGCAAGTCCAGCCTGATGGCGACCATCGCCGACGAGCTGCGGGAGCGCGGGGCGGACGAGGCGCACATCGTCTATCTCGACCTCGACCGCCGTCCGTTCCGGGGCGTGAAGACGCCCGACCGCCTCGAGGCGATCGTCGACGAGCGGACGCCCGCGTCGGGCCTGACCTACCTCTTCATCGACGAGGTGCAGAACGTCGAGGGCTTCGAGGAGGTCGTGAACGCCTTCCGCGAGGAGGGCCGCCACTCGATCTTCCTCACCGGATCCAACGCCTATCTTCTCTCCGGCGAGCTCGCCACCAAGCTCACCGGCCGCTATCTGGAGTTCGAGATGTTCCCGCTCACGTTCGAGGAATACCTCGGCATGAAGGCGTTCCTCGGCAAGCCCGTCTCCGCCGACCTCGTGGCGGAGTTCGACCGCTACCTGCGCGAAGGCGGATTCCCGAAGGCCGTCCAGTACGACTCGGCCGAGGACCGGCGGACCTACGTCGAGGGCGTCGTCGCCGAGATCTTCGAGAAGGACATCCGCCGCCGCGCGAAGATACGGCACGTCGCCGCGTTCCGCAAGGTCCAGGCGTATCTGATCAACAACTTCGGCGCGACGACGAGCCTCTCGAACATCCTCGACGACCTCGCGAAGGACGGCATGCGGATCAAGCGCGACACGCTCGACCGCTACATCGGCATCCTCAAGGACGCCAAGATCCTCTGCGAGTGCAACCGCTTCGACCTCAAGTCGCGCAAGTCGATCCGGGGCGAGCAGAAGTACTACCTATCCGACCTGGGCTTCTATTTCGCGACCAACACGGACAACCGCGTGAACTACGGCCCCGTCCTCGAGAACGCCGTCTACATCTACGCGCGCTCCCGCGGCTACGCGGCGAGCATCGGGCGCATCGGCGCGCTCGAATGCGACTTCATCCTGCGCCGCGGCGACGACCGCTACGCCTACGTCCAGGCCTGCATGACCGTCGCCGCATCCCGCGAGACCGAGGACCGCGAATACGCCCCGCTGGAGCGCATCCGGGACAACTACCCAAAATACGTCCTCACCCGCAACGACCCGATCCAGCGCCGCCGCGGCATTCTCCACCGGAACCTCCCGCAGCTGATGTCCGCCGGCGAGGATTTCTAACCCCCTCCACGCCCCTTCAACCTTTCAACCCCTTCAACCCCTTCAACCATGCACCGCCTCGCCATCCTCCTTCCCCTCCTTGTCGCGGCGGCGGCCGCCGCCGCGGCGGACCCCGCCGTCCTCTTCGTCGACGCCGCCACGAACGCGCCGTCCGGCGCGCCGGCGCGCTACCGCTCGCTCAAGCTCTTCCGCTCGCGCTACTCGCCGGAGGAATACGGCGAGCTGCGCGCGGCGCGCGAGGCCGAGGAGCGCGCGGACCGCGCGCCGCTGCGCCTCGAGGGGCCCGGCGTCGCCGCGCTCTTCGAGGGGCGCGCGTTCGGGGACGGCCTCTCGAACGTCCTCGCGCGCGCCGTGGAGCCCGCCCCGACGGACGACCTCTACACGGAGTTCTCGCGCACGACGATCGACGTCTCTCGCGCGCCGGAGGAATGGACGGTCGAGACGACGACGCGCCGCCGCATCCTCACCTACGCCGGGCAGCGCAAGGCCGGCGACCTCACGTTCCGGTGGAACCCCGCCACGACGGACTTCGAGGTCGTCGATGCGCGCGTGATCTCGCCCGACGGCGCCGAGACGCCCGTCGATCCGAAGCTCGACCTTTTCGAGGGCGACCAGGAATGGGTCGCCGACGCGCCGCGCTATCCCGCCGGCCGCCTCGCGACCGTCTCCTTCCCGAAGCTCGCGCCCGGGATGTCCGTCCAGTGGACCACGCGCCGCCGCGCGCACGACCGCGACCTCTTCTCCTTCTCCGAGACGCTCGGCTCGCTCGGGTCGTTCGGCGAGATCGCCGTCACCGTCGCCGGCACGAACGACCTCGCCCGCGCCTTCCGCGTCGAGGAGCCGTTCTGGAAGACGATCGCCGACCGCTTCCCCGTCGAGACGAACGCGACGGACTCCGCCACGACCTACCTCGTGCGCGGCGGCGGTCCCGGCTCGCAGATCGTCGCCGAGCCGAACATGCCGCCGCTCCACCGCCTCGCGCCCGTCCTGCGCGCCTCCTCGCAGACCGCGCCGGAGCGCGCCGCCGCCCTCGCGGCGCGGATGTGGGCGCTCTCCGACCCCGCCACGCAGACCAACGCCGCCGCGCTCGCCCGCTCGCTCGTCGCGACGAATGCGACCGTGCGCGAGGCGTTCGTCGCGCTCCGCGACTGGTGCGCGATCAACCTGCGCGAGGCCGGGCCCGCCTACTGGGACCTGCCGCTCGCCGCGCTCTCGCCCGCCGACGCCACGCTCGCCGCGCGCTACGGCCACGAGGCGGACCTGCGCATCCTCCAGCTCGCGATGCTCCGCGCACTGCCCGAAACGCTGCGGCCGACCTTCCCGGACGACACGCCGCCGGACGGCCCTGCGGAAGGGACGGCGCGCTCCCGTCCCCGGTGCGGAGAGCGCCCCCGCATTCTGCTCCGCCTCTACAACAGCGACTGGGACGGCCTGCCGGAACGGCGTCTTGACAACCATCCCGAACCGGCCACCGGCAACTTCTACGACACGATCGCCGTCGCACTTTCGGAGTCGCGGAGCGCGGGCTGCGTCCTGTGGACCGACGACTACCTCTTCGACGGTTCGTCGCAATACGCCCCCGTCCTCGCGAGCCGCAACCGCGGACGGGTCTATGTCGAAGCCGATCCCGCGCAGGGATATGTCGCGCCCGGGACGACGGTCGATGAAAGCCATGGGGTTCGAACCGCCGAAATGGAGCCCGCCTACGAGGACATGGACGGCACCTTCACCGAATACGACATCGCGCTGCGCGAGGACGGCTCCGCGCGCATCGGCGTCCGGATCCGCCACTCGGGCACGGACTTCGAGGCGTTCCGCAAGCGCTACGAGCAGATCCTCCCGGAGGAGCGCCGGCGCGACGCGCAGCGGCTCGTCGCCGCCCTCGCGCAGTCCGCCCGCCTCGTCGGTTCCGTCGAGACCGAGACGCCCCCCGAGGGCCCGTGCGTGATGCGGTTCGAGGCCGAGGTTCCCGATCTGGCCGTGCGGGAGGGCGACCGGCTGGTCCTGCGCGTTCCCGGACCGCAGCCCCTTTCCCCGGCCGCGCGGACGAGGCGCTTCCCGTTCCGCCGGACGTCCGGCACCTTTGAGGGCGTGACCGCGATCCTGCGCCCCCCGGCGGGCTGGCGCGCCGTCTCGCTGCCGTCGCCGGGCCGTGCGCACGTATCGCCCAACGACGGATTCGGCGCGCGGCGCGACGTCTGGAAAACCGACGGCCCGGACGGCGAGCTCGTCTTCCGCGGCGTGCTCGAACTGAAGCGCACGGAATTCGGCCCCGAACGCTATGACGACTTCCTCCGCGCGGCACTCGGCATGCGCGGCCCGGACGCGGAAACCGTCATCCTCGAGCGCGCGCCGTAGAGGCGTCTTCGAACCACGCCATGGGAAGAGCGCGATGGACGAAGGCTGCACCTACACCGACCGGATCGGGCCGGACGCCGACGGCGAGACGGTCGCGCGCTTCTACGCGGCGCGCTACCGGCATTCGTCCGAGGCCGACTGGCGCGCGCGCGCCGAGGCGGGGCTGATCCTCCAAAACGGCCGCCCCGCCGGGCCGGACGACCGCCTCCGCGCGGGCGACGTCCTGCGCTGGAACCGCCCGCCGTGGCGCGAGCCCGACGTGCCGCGCGACGTGCGCGTCGTTCTCGCGGACGACGACGTGGTCGTCGTGGACAAGCCCGCCGGCCTGCCGACGATCCCGGGCGGCGGCTTCGTCCGGAACACGCTCGCCGCGATCCTGCGCGAGCGCTTCCCGGGCGAGGCGCCGGTGCCGGTCCACCGGCTCGGGCGCGGCACCTCCGGCCTCGTGCTGTGCGCACGGCGGCCGTCGGCGCGCGACGCCCTCGCGCGCCAGTTCCGCGAGGCCGGCG
>CAMOEO010000269.1 GCA_946612175.1 uncultured Verrucomicrobiota bacterium | reverse complement strand
GGAGAACCGCCGCCCGGACCGGACCGCGCAATCCTTGCGCAGCCCCCGGGACGGGCGGCGGCGGTCGACCGCCGCCGCCGGTCGCCGTGTCCGGCGCGCGCCGCGCAACAACGCCGAACCACACGGAACCGTCGCGACGGCTCCGTGTGGTTCTCGGGGGAAGGGGTTCCGCGAGGCCCGCTAGGCCTCGGCGGGCGCGGCCGCCTTCTTCTCGGAGGCGACCTCGGTGCCGCGGAGGCGGGCGGCCTTGCCCTTGCGGTCGCGCAGGAAGTAGAGCTTCGCGCGGCGGACGTGCGAGTGCGACTCGACCACGATCCGGCTGATGTAGGGGCTGTGGACCGGGAAGACCTTCTCGACGCCGACGCCGAAGGCGACGTGGCGGACCGTGAAGGTCTCGTTGGCGCCGGCGCCCTTGCGGGCGATGACGACGCCGCCGAACGCCTGGTCGCGGGTCTTGTCGCCCTCCTTGATCTTGACGTAGACCTTCACCTGGTCGCCGATGGCGAACTCGGGGACGTCCTTCTTGAGGTTCTCGGCCGTGATTTCATCCAGAATCTTGCTCATGGTTGGCTCTCCTGTTCTTGGAAGCAGTGTGGTTTGGTTTCGGGGGGGACGGCCCGCGGGAGTGAGAAGGGGCGGAGCCGGTTTCGGAAGGGGTTCGCAGGTTCGGAAGTTCAAAGGTTCGCAGGTTCCATTCCGCATTGTGCGTTCTGCATCGCGCATTCCGCATTCGGAGCCGTGCTCTTCCTTCTTCTTTTCTTCTTCGGAGGTTTCGGGGGTCTCGGGAGGCCGGCCTTGGCGGCGAGGTCGGGGCGGCGCTCCAGGGTGATGCGTTCGGCCTGCTCGAGGCGCCAGGCGCGGATCGCGGCGTGGTTCCCGCTCTGGAGGACCTCCGGGACGCGGAGGCCGCGGTATTCGACGGGGTGGGTGAACTGGGGGAAGTCGAGGAGGCCGGTCTCGAAGCTCTCGTCCTGCGTGGCGCCCTCTCCCCCGAGGACGCCGGGAAGGAGGCGAACCGTCGCGTCGATGATGCACGCGGCGGGGAGCACGCCGTTGGTGAGCACGTAGTCGCCGATCGAGAGTTCCTCGGGCTCCAGGATCTGCCGCACGCGGTCGTCGATGCCCTCGTAGTGCCCGCACAGGAAGATCAGGTGCCTCTCCTGCGCGAGGCGATGGGCGTCGGCCTGCACGAAGGGCCTTCCGGAGGGCGTCATCAGGAGGAGCTTGGAGCCTTCCTCCCGGACGGACTCCACGGCGCGGACCAGGGGGTCGGGCATCATGATCATGCCCGGGCCGCCGCCGTAGGGCCGGTCGTCGGTGGTGTGGCGCTTGTCCTCCGTGAAGTCCCGGGGATTGACGATCCGGAACCGGACCGCCCCCTTCCGGGCGGCGCGGCCGATCATGCTTTCCGAGAGGAACCCCCGGATCATCTCCGGGAACTCGGTCACCACGTCGACCGCCAGGGGGATGGAAGGCTGCGCCTCCACGACGACCTCCGGCGCCCCCGCGCGCGGCGCGGGGGCGAGCGGCTAGTTCGCGGCGGCCTTGGCGGCCTTGGCGAGCTTCGCCTTCTTGCCCTTGGAGATCTTCTGGTGCGTGTGCTCCGGCTTGCCTTCCTCCGTGCGCTTCTGGCGCTTGAGGAGGCTCTGCACCACGGGGCTCACGATCGCGCCGACGCCCTTCCAGTAGGCGATGCGGTCGAGCTTGAGCTCGTAGTTCTTGCC
Organism: uncultured Verrucomicrobiota bacterium; assembly: GCA_946612175.1. GTDB lineage: Bacteria > Verrucomicrobiota > Kiritimatiellia > RFP12 > UBA3636 > UBA3636. The sequence goes on along the minus strand of CAMOEO010000269.1, from coordinate 2,603 downwards.
GGGCTGGCGCGGGGAGTACCAGCCAAGGTTCTCGATGAAGCGCCCGTCCCGGGGGAAGCGGGTGTCGGCGGCGACGATGCGGAACGAAATGTCCCGGTTGGCGCCGGTGCGGGTGAGTCTGACTTTGACGGACATAGGGTCCTCTGGTTGTGGTTTCGTGTGCGGAAAGAGGGGTTGCGTGCGGGGTGCGCGCGCAATGGAGGGGGGATTATCCCACAACTCCCGCGCAAAATCCAGTGAAATTTTCGCAGCCTCGGGAACGCCGCCTCCGGGGCGGCTTCGGGCGCCGCGCCGGGGCGCGGCCGTCTGGTGGACGAGGGGGGATTCGAACCCCCACCCTTTCGGAGCGGATCCTAAGTCCGCCGCGTCTGCCGTTCCGCCACTCGTCCGAAAAAAGGGGGAATCAGGGTCGCCCGGCCTCCGCGGGCGCGGTGGGAGCCGCCGGGGGCGGGGCGTCTCCGCAGGCGCTCGCGTGCGGGCATCCGCGCGCGGGATCCTTTCCGTTCCAGCAGTAGGTGCAGAGATGGCCGTGGTCGCCGATGGCCTCCAGCAGGTCGTCGAGGCGCTGGAACGCGAGCGTCGTGAGGCCGAGGCGCTCGCGGATGCGGTCGACCATCGTCTTGTACGGGAGGCCGTCCGGATCGAAGTAGGGCGCGGGGTCGGCGCCTTCGCCGTCGAGGTCGCGGATGATGCGCCGCGTGATGAGGTCCATCTCGCTCTTGGAGCGCGAGAAGTTGATGAACGGGCACCCGTAGAGCAGCGGCGGGCAGGCGATGCGGACGTGCACCTCCTTCGCGCCGTCGGCCATCACGCGCTTCATCTGGTCGCGCATCTGCGTCCCGCGGACGATCGAGTCGTCGCAGAAGACGAGCCGCTTGCCCTCGATGAGCTGCGGGATCGGGATGAGCTTCATCTGCGCGATGTGCTGGCGCTCGGCCTGGTTGGAGGGCATGAACGAGCGGGGCCACGTCGGCGTGTACTTCACGTAGGGGCGGGCGTACTTGATGCCGGACTTGTCCGCGTAGCCGAGCGCGTGGCCGACGCCCGAGTCCGGGATGCCGGCCACGGCGTCCGCCTCGACGGGCGCGACCTTCGAGAGCGCGGCGCCGCAGCGGTAGCGGACGTACTCGACGTTGCGCCCGTTGTAGGACGAGGCCGGGTAGCCGTAGTAGACGTGCAGGAACGAGCAGAGCCGCTCCGTCGGGCCGGGCGGCAGCAGCGTCTCCACGCCGCTCTGCGTGATGCGGACGACCTCCCCCGGCCCGAGGTCGCGCACGGGCTCGTAGCCGAGGTTGGGGAACGCGCTCGACTCGAACGACGCCGCGAAGCCGCTCTCCTTGCGGCCGATGACGACGGGCGTGCGGCCCCAGCGGTCGCGCGCCGCGTAGAGGACGTTGCCCGGCGCAAGCAGGAGGATCGAGATCGAGCCCTCGACGGCCTCCTGCGCGTGGCGGATGCCCTCGGCGATCGTGGCCCGGGCGTTGACGAGCGCGGCGACGATCTCCGTCTGCATGATCTCGCCGGACTGCAGCGACGAGAAGTGCGTCGCGTGGTGCTCGAGCAGCTCCTTCACGAGCGCGTCGGCGTTGGCGACGAGGCCGACCGTGACGATCGAGTAGCGCCCGAGGTGGGAGAGGAAGACGTGGGGCTGGTCGTCGGTGTCGCTGATGACGCCGATGCCGGAGTTGGGCTCCATCGCGGCGTAGCGGGCGAAGTCGTCGCCGAAGCGGGTGCGGAACGGGGAGTTGGAGATGTCGTGGATCGTGCGGTGGAAGACGCCGCCCGCCCAGAACGCAAGGCCTCCGCGGTGGGTGCCGAGGTGGGAATGGTAGTCCGTGCCGTAGAAGACGTCCGCCGCGCAGTTCTCGCGCGAAACCGCTCCGAAGAATCCGCCCATGGTCCTGCTGCTCCGTTGTTGAGGGAAGGCCGCGGAGTCTACCAGAATCCCCCGCGGAAGTCCACCGTGGCGCGCGTACGCGCATTTTCCTTGACTCCGCCCCTCGTTTGCGTATAACGGGGGGCATGAAAGAGAAGCTCTCCGCCATGCTGTCCGCCGACTGGGCCGTCGGACGTCTCCTGCCCGCATTCCTCATCCTCTTCATCGCCTTCTTCGCGGGACGCTGCGCCGGGCGGATCGTCCGGCGGATCGCCTCCCGCATCCCGCAGGCGGACGCCTCGATCGAGGCGCTCGCGGGGAACGCCGTCACCTGGGCGGTGTACCTCGTCGGCGGCGTCGCGGCGCTCGCCGCGTTCGGCATCAACACGGGCGGGATCATGGCCGCGCTCGGCGGCATCGCCCTCGCCATCGGGCTCGGCCTGCGCGACACGCTGAGCAATGTCGCGGCCGGCATCACGCTGCTCGTGCTGCGCCCCCTCGCCGCGGGGGAATTCGTCACCTTCGGCGCCGACGCCCGCTCGTCCGGGACGGTCGTCCGCGTGGGGCTCTTCGAGACGGAGCTCCGGACGGTGGAGGGCGTCTTCCTCGCCGTCCCCAACCGCGTCCTGCTGCAGGAGCCGATCGCCAACTACGGCCGCAACCCGGAGCGCCTGGTCCGGCTCGCCTTCCCCATCTCGTACTCGGACTCGATCGAGACCGGCTTGCG
>CAMOEO010000268.1 GCA_946612175.1 uncultured Verrucomicrobiota bacterium | reverse complement strand
CCTGCTGCTGCTCGACGCCTTCCGCGCGCTCGGCGTTCCGGCGGACCCCGCCACGAACGACGGTTCGCTCGGCGCGAGGGGGCTCGTGACGGCGCCGCTCGACGCGTGGCTCGACGCACGGGCCGCGGATTCCGCCGCGGCGCCCGCGGTGCTCTACGCATGCGGGCCGGCGCCGATGCTCCGGGCGGTCGACGAGCGCGCCTGCGCGCGCGGGTTGGAGGCGTACCTGAGCCTCGACCGGCGCATGGCGTGCGGCATCGGGGCGTGCCTCGGCTGCGTGCAGCGCGTCCGCGACGGGCGCGGCGGCGAGACGCTGGCGCGCGTGTGCGCGGACGGCCCCGTCTTCCCGCGGGGGCGGATCGTCTGGGACGAGCGCTAGACCGCGCAGAGCAGGCCCTTGAGGTAGAGCCCCTCGGGGCAGGCCAGGGAGACCGGGTGGTCCGGGCCCTGGCGGAACTCCGCCACGACGCGGGCGTCGCGCCCGGCGTCGAGCGCCGCCTCGGCGACGACGGTGCGGAAGAGCGCGGGGTCGACGGCGCCGGAGCAGGAGAACGTCGCGAGGAGCCCGCCCGGGCGCAGAAGCTTGAAGGCGAGCAGGTTCGCGTCCTTGTAGGCGCGGCAGGCCTTCGCGGCGCGGACCCTGGAGTCGGCGAGCTTGGGCGGGTCGAGCACGATCAGGTCGAAGGAGCGGCGGGCGTCGCGGAAGGCGCGCAGCTGCGCGAAGACGTCGGCGCGGAGCGTCTCGACGGGGGCGTCGGCAAGGCCGTTGAGGGCGAGGTTGGCGCGAAGGGCGCCGAGCGCCGGCGCGGAGGCGTCGACGGCGGTGACGCGGGCGGCGCCGCCGCGGAGGCAGGCGAGCGTGAAGCCGCCGTCGTAGCAGAACGCGTCGAGCACCTCGCGCCCCTCGGCGCGGGCGCCGACGAGCGCATGGTTGGCGGCCTGGTCGAGGTAGGAGCCGGTCTTCTGGCCGCCGGCGAGGTCGACCGCGGAGCGGACGCCGTCGAGGACGACCTCCACGCGGGAGAAGTCGGGGAGGGCGGCGCCGGGACGGGCGGCGAGCAGGCCGGTGCGCGGGGCGAGCCCCTCGCGCTCGCGGGCGGGGGCGTCCGAGCGCTCGTAGACGGCGGAGACGGAGGGGAACAGGTCGAGCAGCTGCGCGGCGAGCTCGCCGCGCATGCGCTCGAAGCCGGCGGAGAGGATCTGCGCGCAGAGGACGCCGGCGTAGCGGTCGACGACGAGGCCGGGCAGGCCGTCGCCCTCGCCGTGGACGACGCGGAGGGCGTCGCGGCGGCCGGGCGCCCAGAGCGGGGCGCGCAGGGCCCAGGCGGCGGCGAGGCGGCCGCCGAGCCAGAAGGCGTCGATGCGCTCGGACTCGTCGAACGAGAGCGCGCGGACGCGGATCTGCGAGGCGGGCGACCAGAAGCCGCGGGCGAGGAAGTCGCCGCGGGCGGAGCGGACGTCGACCACGGCGCCGGGGGCGGGGTCGCCCGAGACGGCGTCGATCGCGCCGGAGAAGACCCACGGATGGCGGCGGAGCAGGGAGGCTTCGCGCCCGGGGCGGAGCCGGACGGCGGGGGGCGGCGCGGGGTCGGACATGGCGCGGTGGGGGAAGGGATGGAGCCAGCGGTGAGATTCAAACTCACGAAGGGTTGCCCCGACGGTTTACAAAACCGTTCCCGTTGGTCACTTGGGTACACTGGCTGCGGGGTGCGGATGCGGGGCCGGATTATAGCGCAGCTCCGCTCGCAGGGTCAAGCGCGCTAGAGCTTGGCGGGGTTCTCGCGGTCGGGGCCGTAGGCGTAGTCGGAGAAGCGCGTGATGTTGCCGTCGAAGTTGAGGTTGACCTCGGCCGTGGCGCCGTTGCGGTTCTTGGCGACGTCGACGATCGCGAGGTTGGGCTGGTCGTGGTCCTTGGAGCCCGGGTACTTGCAGGGGCGGCGGAGGAGCATCACGACGTCGGCGTCCTGCTCGATGGAGCCGGAGTCGCGCAGGTCGGAGAGGCGGGGCTTGGCCTCCTTGTCGCGCTGCTCGGCGTTGCGGGAGAGCTGGGAGAGGACGATGACGGGGACGTTGAGCTCCTTGGCCATGGCCTTGATGCCGGCGGAGATCTTGGTCGTCTCGAGCTGGCGGCCCTCGCCGGCGCCCTCGCGGCTGTTGAGCAGCTGGAGGTAGTCGATCATGATCAGGCGGATGCCGTGGCGCTTCTTGAGGCGGCGGGCGCGGGCGCGGACGTCGGCGATGTCGAGGCCGCCGGTGTCGTCGATGTAGATCGGGGCGCCCATGAGCTGCGAGGCCGCGTTCGTGAGCTTCTTCTGCATGGCGGGGATCTCCGCCTGGGAGGTGTACTGGCGGTCGACGATCTTGCTGAAGGGGACGCCGGAGAGGGTGCAGAGCAGGCGCGTGATGAGCGAGTCGGTCGACATCTCGCAGGAGAAGATGGCGATCGGAAGGCGGTTGGAGCCGGGCTTGGCGGAGCGGTCGGGGGAGGGGCGGGGCTTGCCGTTGCAGTCCATGTCCAGGGCGATGCACGTGCAGATGTTCATCGCCAGCGAGGTCTTGCCCATGGAGGGGCGGGCCGCGAGGACGATCATCTCGGAGTCGCGGAGGCCCTGGATGACCTGGTCGAGGTCCTTGAAGCCCGTGGAGAGGCCGTTGAGGCCGGTGGAGTGGGAGAGGAGGTGGTCGATCTTGGAGAAGGTCGCGGTGAGGGACTGGTCCCAGGTCGGCTGCGCGACGTCCTCCCTCTCGGAGATGGCGAACATCGCCTCCTGCGTCTCGCTCAGGATCGCGGTGGTGGAGCGGTCGGGCGCGTAGCACTTCTCGATCGCGGCGGCGGCGGCGTCCGAGATCTGGCGCAGGACGTACTTCTGGCGCAGGATGTCGGCGTAGTACTCGGCGTGCGCGACGACGATCTCTCCCTCGACGAGGCGCTCGACGGCGGGGGCGCCGCCGACCTTGTCGAGCGCGCCGGCCTCCATCAGGGCGGAGACGACGGTGACGGCGTCGACGCCGACGGCCTTCTGCTCGTAGAGCGTGCGGGCGGCCTCGTAGACGGTGCGGTTGGCCTCGACGTAGAACCATTCGGGGACGCATCGCATCCCCGAGAGCAGCTCGAAGGTCTTCTCGGGGGCGAGCAGCAGCGCGCCGAGCACGGCGCGCTCGGCCTCCATGCTGTAGGGAGGAATCCGGACGGGGGGGTCGTCGCGGCGGTCGTTGCGGAAGCGGGGGGGCATGGGGGAGGGGAAGGGTTGAAGAGGTTGAAGAGGTTGAAGAGGTTGAAGAGGTTGAAGGGGTTGAAAAGGGAGAAGGGGGGGCGGTGGGTGAACGGTGGGAGAACGGTGGGGGGAACGATGGGAGAAAGGGAAGGAAAAAGGAAGGCGGCGGCGGGGCGAAAAGGTACGGAAGGCCCGCGCCGCCGTTCCGACCCCGGAGCATAGCAGAGGCGGGGGGCGGAAGGAAAGCCGAAAGGGTTGACAATCGGTCAACAGGTTGTCTACAGGCCGCGGGCGTCGCGATAGAGCGCCCGGAAAGCGGCGATTTCGGCGGCCATGTCGGGCGCGCGGAAGAGGGCGGACCCCGCCACGAAGGCGTCGGCGCCGGCCGCGGCGGCGCGGGGGAGCGTCGCGCGGGTGACGCCGCCGTCCACCATCAGGCGGAGGTCGGGCGCGGCGGCGCGGAGCGCGCGGAGCGTCGCGAGGGGCGCGTCCATGAACGCCTGCCCGCCGAAGCCCGGGTAGACGGTCATGCAGAGGATCTCGTCGACGAGCCCGGCGCCGAGGTACGGCGCCGCGGCGGAGGCGGGGGTCCGGGGGTTGAGGACGAGCCCCGCGCGGCAGCCCAGGTCGCGGATGCGCCGGAGGGCGTCGCCGACGGCGCACGAGGCCTCCGCGTGGATCTGGATCGTCGAGGCGCCGGCCTTGGCGAAGGCGTCGAGCAGCAGGTCGGGGCGGCGCAGCATCAGGTGGACGTTGCGCGGCAGCCCCGGCGCGACGCGCGCGGCGAGCGCGACGGCGTCGGGGCCGAACGAGAGGTTCGGGACGAAGGCGCCGTCCATGACGTCGACGTGCAGCTCGTCCGCCCCCGCGTCGGCGGCGCGGCGGATCTCGTCGGCCAGTCGGCCGAGGTCGGCGGCGAGGATCGAGGGGAGGATGGTCATGGGAGCGAACAACGAACAGCGAACAGCTAACAACGAACAACGAACAACGAACAGCTAACAACGAACAACGAACAGGGAACGAGTCGATGTGGAGGAGTTGGAAGGGGGGCGGGGCTAGAGGGGGAGGGCAGGTCGGGCTAGAGGGGGAGGGAGGCGACGGCGGCGCGCTCGGCCTCCAGCAGGCCGCGGTAGCGCG
>CAMOEO010000267.1 GCA_946612175.1 uncultured Verrucomicrobiota bacterium | reverse complement strand
CCTTTTTTGGCGCGCGCCGCGCCTAGCGGAGCAGGCCGGCGGCGAAGGCGAGCGAGATGGCCGAGTAGCCCGTCGCGAGGACCGGGTCGTTCTCCCAGAAGCGGCCGTTGCGGTTCGCGTAGGAGCCGTCCTCCCGCTGGAGCGAGACGACCTTGGCGACCAGCTCGGCGCGCCAGTCGACCGCGCCGGCGCCCGTCGCCGCCCCCTCGCGCGGAATCAGCTCCGCGCCCGAGACCGAGAGCGAGCGGGCGATGATGTCGTAGAAGAAGTACAGCCCCTGGTCGCCCACCCCGGGGTTCTCCTCGACCGTCCAGTGGCGGGAGGCCCAGTCGACCGTCGAGCGCACGCGCGGGTCGGCGCGGTCGAGCCGGCAGTAGACCAGCGAGAGCAGGCCCGAGTACGTGATGCTCCCGTAGGAGCGCAGGACGACCTTGCCGGACTCCGTCTTCTCCGTGCCGGCCTTGGCGTCCGCCGGGCTGTACGCGAAGCCGCCCGCGCTCTCGCCCGCGTCCTCCCCGTTGTGGAGGCTCTCGGCGAAGGCCAGCGCGGCCTCCCAGTCCAGGTCCGCCTTCTTCTCGCCGGCGGGCCGGAGGTCCTCGAAGCGCTGCGTGCGCCGCATCGCCTCCAGCACGAACGCGGTGTTGTTCAGGTCGGCGTAGCGGTGCGGCGCCGCGCGGTCGTAGCCGAACCCGCCCGCGAACTCGTCTTCGCCCTCCAGCTGCGATTCGGCGAGGAAGGTGCGGGCCTTGAGGATCGCCGAGACGAACGCCGCGTCGTCCCGCTTCAAGAACGAGAGCGCCGAGAGCGAGAGCGCGGTGTTGTAGGTGGAGAGCCCGCCGCCGGCGCGCCCCGGGACGGGCGTGTAGATGCCGCCGTCCTCCTGCGCGTGGGCGAGGAGCCAGTCCGTCGCGCGGGCGATGCGGTCCGCGTAGGCGGGGTCCTGCGCGCCCTCGAGCGCCCAGAGGGCGATGGCCGTGAGGCCGGGGAACTTCGGGTTGGAGAACGAGCCGTCCTCCTTCTGCTGCGCGGCGAGGTAGGCGGCCGCGCGGGCGAGCGACGCCTTCGCGGCGGGGGCCCATGCGGCGCCCTCCGCGGCGGCGCGGGCGGCGGCGGCCTCGGCCGGGGCGGCGGGGGCGGCGGCCTCCTCCGCGGCGCGGAGGGAGGGGGCGGCCAGCAGGGCCGCGGCGAAGAGAACGGTGGCGGGGGCGGAAAACGTGCGCATGGGAGGGATTCCTTGGGTCGTGGAGACGGGGCGGGGCCCGCATGGGGCCTACGATACCAGAAACGCGCGCCGCCGTCCAACGGTTCGCCCCTTCGCCGGAGGCGGACGCGCAAAGAGGGGGACTTGGACATCCGGAGGCGTTTCGGATATACTACGGCGCAACCACCCCATCCCCGCCCGTCCATGTCCCCCCTCGCCAAGTTCATCCTCGGAATCGTCGTCGCGCTCCTGGTGCTCGCGGCGGTGCCCTTCGCGATCGAGAAGGCCATCCGCACCTACGACCGCCGCAACGACGCCTACATCGTCCGCAACGCCATCTCCACCGACGCCGCCCCCGTCCGCCCCGGCCTCAACCGCCGCCTCTTCCACGAGGTCCGATTCCCCGCCACGGGGCTCTCGCTCCGCCTCCGCGCCCTCTCCCTCGAGCGCGACGAGGCCAACACCTTCGTCGCCCCCATTCGCGGCACCGTCCGCGTCCTCCGCCTCGGCGGCCCCTCCGACGCCCTCCCCGGCCCCACCCCGCCCGAGGACGCCCCCGTCCTCGCCGAGCACCGCTTCCGCCTCGTCCAGATCGACCGCATCGCGCTGGAAGGCTCGCTCTTCGAATCGCCCGACGACACCTTCGAGGTCCTTTGCCGACTCGACCCGGCCGGTCCCGCCGACCAGGAGGGCGCCGAGATCCTCCGCAACGGCATCCTCCCCGCCGGCTCCGCCTACGAGCTGGACGTCACCTTCGATATCCCGCCCCCCGCCTCGAACCGCCTCGAGGTCGTCTATTCCAAGGCGCCCCGCTCGATCCTCCGCGGGACGTTCCTCTTCCCCGCCTACAACGCCCTCTTCGGGCCCGTCCGATGAACGACCCCGCCGCCATCCCCCGCCAGGCCCTCGTCCTCCTCGCCCCCGGCTGCGAGGACATCGAGGCCGTGACGATCCTCGACGTCCTGCACCGCGGCGGCGTGGGCGTCTTCGGCGCCGCCGTCGGCACACGGGAGGTCGTCGGCTGCGCCCACAACACGCGCCTCAAGCCGCAGTACGCCTTCGCCCGGAAGGACGGGGACCGGCGCTGGAGCTACCACTACGACGCCATCGTGCTGCCCGGCGGCATGGGCGGGACGCTCGCGCTCCGGGACAGCCCGGACGTCCTCGCCGAGCTGCGCGAGGCGGATGCGCGCGGCGCGATCGTCGCGGCGGTGTGCGCGGCGCCGATGGTGCTCGACGCGGCCGGGCTCCTCGCCGGCCGGCGCTTCTGCTGCTACCCCGGCATCGAGCGGAGGCTCTCGGGCGCGGGGACCTGCGTGCCCGGCGTCCCCGTCGTGCGCGACGGCAACCTGATCACCGGCACCGGGCCCGGGACCGCCGCCCTCTTCGCGCTCGAGGTCCTCCGCGCCCTCGGCGGCCCGGCGGACGACGTCGCCGCCGCCATGCTCCTGCCCCGCTGATGCGCTCCTCCTCCCTCCACGCCCGCTTCCGTCTCCTCGAACGCCGCCGAGGCTTCATGGAGACCGTCCTCCGCTCCCTCCAGGAGGGCGTCCTCGTCGTCTCCGCCGAGGGCAACGTCGACTACGCCAACCCCACCGCCGAGGCCATGCTCGGCTTCGAGCTCTCCCGCGCCCGCGGCCGCCCCGCCGCGCGCTACCTCCCCGACGTCGACTGGGCCGCGCTCGCCCGCGGCGAGGACGGCGACGGCTGGGAGCGCCTCTCCTCCGCCGAGATCGAGATCCTCCGCCCCCGCCGCCGCATCCTCGCGCTTAGCGCGTTCCCCCTCGCCGCCGACGGCGACGCCGCGCCCGACGACGCCGCGCCCGGCGGCGGCGTCGTCGCCATCCTGCGCGACATCACGCGCGAGCGCGAGGACGCCCTCGCCTCCCTCGAGAGCCGCCACATGGAGGCGATGCACCGCTGGGCCGCCGACCTCGCCCACGAGATCGGCAACCCCATCAACAACGTCTCCCTCCACCTCCAGCTGCTCCGCCGCGCCATCGCCCGCCTCCCCGAGGGCCCCGACCGCGACGACCTCTCCGAGCTGCAGGGCGTCGCCTCCGACGAGCTCTCGCGCCTCGGCGAGCTGCTCTCGCGCTACCTCAACGCCCTCCGCGACCGCGCCCCCGTCCTCGCCCCCTGCGACGTCCGCGCCGAGCTCGAGCGCACCCTCGCCGCCATGGGCGCCGACATCCAGGCCCACAACATCTCCGTCGAGGTCTCCGCCCCCGCCCGCCTTCCCGTCGTCCAGGCCGACGCCGTCCAGCTCCGCCAGGCCTTCTTCAACCTCGTCCACAACGCCGTCCAGGCCATGGGCGAGGGCGGCCGCCTCGCGATCGCCCTCACCGCCGACGACCGCGACCTCGTCGTCGCCTTCCGCGACTCCGGCTCCGGCATCGACCGCGAGGACTTCGGCCGCCTCTTCGAGCCGTTCCACACCACCAAGGCCGAGGGCCACGGCATCGGCCTCTCGGTCGTCCAGCGCATCGTCCGGGCCCACGGCGGCCGCATCGACGTCGCCTCCAAGCCCGGCGAGGGCACCTGCTTCCGCATCTCCCTCCCGCTCGCCGACCGCCGCGCGCGCCTCCTTCCCGGCGCCCCGCCCCCGCCGCCTCAGCCCTCCGGCGCGTCCCAGGCGTAGTCTTCGCGCACCGCCGCCCCCGCCGGCGCGTCCGCCCGCCACGGCGCCGCCGCGCCCGATACCGTGACCCACCGCCCGTCGAGCGCGTAGGACGCGAGCGGCGGCCGCCCCTCGAACCGACGCACCCGCCCGGCACCGCCGCCGCACGGCTCCGTCGCGCTCACGAACAGCGGCACCCGCTGCCGCACGAGCCGCTCGATCCGCCCCGGCCGCGCCCGCTCCAGCGCGTCGAGCGCCTCCGCCGGCGTCTCCGCCGAGGGACAGACCCTCGCCGCGCCGAGCCCGACCAGCGCGTCCACCGCGTCGCGGTTCGCCGCCGGCAGCGTCGTCCCGTCGACCGTGAACCCCGCCACGCCCCGCGCCCGCAGCCGCCGCGCCCCCGCCAGGTCCCCCGCCTCCCAGTCGCGCCACCCTTCCGCCAGCAGCGCGTCCAGCGCCGCCTCCAGCGCCGGCGCCTCGCGGTCGCGGCACAGCGCCGGCAGCGCCAGCGCGAGCCGCCCCCCCGCGACCGCCTCCGACC
>CAMOEO010000266.1 GCA_946612175.1 uncultured Verrucomicrobiota bacterium | reverse complement strand
CCCGCTGACGCGCGCACCGTCCGCGGCGCGCGCGCTACATCGACTCCAGCCGCGCCCGCACCGCCGCGATCATCGCGTCGGGCGTCGACGCGCCCGCCGTCAGGCCCACCGTCCCCGCGCCCGCGAAATCCTCCGCCCGCAGGTCCTCCGCCGAATCGACGACGACCGTCGGGCGCAGCGCCGCCGCGAGCGACGCGAGGCGCCCCGTGTTCGCGCTCTCGGGGGAACCGACCACGACGATCGCGTCCGCACCCGCCGCGAGTTCGCCGAGCTCGCCCTGGCGGTCCCGCGTCGCGCGGCAGATCGTGTCCGCGATCCGCGCGTCCGGCCAGCGGCGCCGCACGGCGTCGGCCGTCTCGCGGAAGCGCTCCGGAGCCTGCGTGCTCTGCGAGACGAGCGTCACGGGGGCGCCGGGATCCGGCAGCGCCTCGACCGCCGCGGGGCCGTCGACCACCGCCGCGCCCGGCCCCGCGCATCCGAGCAGCCCCACGACCTCCGCATGCCCGGCGTCGCCGAGCACCAGCACCCGCCGCCCCGCGGCCGCCGCCTCGCGGCAGATCCGCTGGATGCCCGCCACGCGCGGGCAGGTCGCGTCGACGACCCGCAGCCCGAGGCCTTCGAGCCACGCGCGGCGCGCCGGCGGGATGCCGTGCGCGCGGACGACCACCGTCGCGCCCGCCGGCAGCGCGGCGGGATCCGCGCACGGATGCACCCCGAGCCTCCCGAGCCGCGCCACCTCGTGCGCGTTGTGGATGAGCGGCCCGTCGGTGTGGACGGGCGCGCCGCCGGCCTCGCGCGCGGTGCGCTCCGCCGTCTCGATCGCGCGGCGGACCCCGAAGCAGAAGCCCGCGTTCCGGGCCTGGACGACGCGCATCCGACGCCTCCCCCGCCCTACCTCGCCGTCGCGCGGAGGATCTCCTGCGCGAAGACCACGGGCATCGACGAACTCTTGAACCAGTAGACCGCGCCGCTCACCGTCAGGGCGTCGCCCTTCATCGAGTCGAGCTGCCGCGAGTTGCCGTAGACGTAGCAGACCGTCTCCGGCACGCCCTTCGCGTCGAAGTGGACGAGCCGGAACTTCGCCGGATGCGCCCCGAACACCGGCGAGCGCGCCAGCGTTCCGCTGTAGGCGCCGGGCTCGGCCTGCACGACGCCTTCGCGCAGCTTCGAGGCGGGGATCGCCGCGGGACCGACGGTCGGATCGTTCGCCGGCGGGGACGGGAGAACCGTATGCCGGCCCTTGTCCGACGCGAGCCCGCCCGCCGGGGCCGCCGCGGGCGCGACCGGACGCTCGGGCGCGAGCGTCGCCACCTCGTCGGCCATCCCCGGCGCCGGGGCGGGCTCCTCCGAGGGCGTGGAGGGCGGCGGCGGCGCGCTCACCGCCGCGGGCGCGACGGTCGGCGGGGGCGCAGGAGGGGGCGCGGCGGGCGGCGCCGGCTCGGCGGCTCCGGGCGGCGGAGGCGGCGGAGGCGGCGCCCAGGCCTTGACGTAGAGGTTCGTCACGTAGACCGAGACCTCGGGGATCTGCGGCGGGGCGATCCGGGTCCATTCGCCGGCCCGGCCGCGGACGACGAGCTTCTCGCCGCGCTCGACGCGCCCCACGATCGCATGGTTCACCCCCGCGCCCGCGCGCAGGTTCGCGCGGTTGACGCGGACCGTGTCGCCGTCGAGCAGCTCCGACGAGACCCAGAGGTCGACGGACTCGGGGACCGAGACGGCGACCCAGGGGTCGGCGAGGCTGCCGTGGAGGACGAGGCGCTCGCCGTAGGAGGCCTGGCCGACGACCTCGGCGTCCGGCACGGGGGCGGCGCGGAGATTCACGCGGTCCGCGGAGATGGCGACCTCCTCCGCGGCCGCGAACGGAACGGCGGCGCACAGCGCCAGCGCGAGCAGATGACGTTCGATGCGTTTCATGCCCCCCATCCTACCACAACCTCCCCGCCTTGCAAATCCCTTTCTCCTCGCAAAGCGACCGGGCGGAGGTCGCGGGGCGCAACGGAAACGGCCCGCCGGCGTGGACCGGCGGGCCGTTTCGGCCATCGGGGGCGCGGCGCGGGGCTAGGCGCCGAGCTGGTAGCGGATGTAGCGGCGGACGGCGATCGTGTCGTTCACCTTCTTGCCGACCGTCTCCACGACCTTCTGGACCGTGTCCTTCACGCCGGGGGCGTTCTTCACGAAGACCTGCTCGAGGAGGCAGTTCTCGCCGTAGAACTTGCCGATCTGGCCCATGGCGATCTTCTTGAGGATCTCCGGGGGCTTGGGCTTGCCGCCCTTCTCGGCCTGCTCCTGCTCGAGCTTCTTGGCGTTGATCTCCATCTCCTGGTCGATCACGTCCTGCGGGACCTGCGTCCGGTCGAGCCACCGCGGGGCGGAGGCGACGATCTGGAGCGTGAGGTCCTTCACGAGCTGCTGGAACTCCGGCGCGTCGGCCGTCTCGGGCTTGCCGGTGCCGACCTCCACGATCACGCCCGACTTGCCGCCGAGGTGGATGTAGGAGGCGAGGACGCCCGTGCCCTGCAGCTCGAGCTTGTCGCCGCGGCGGATCTCGACCTTCTCGCCGACCTTGGCGATGAGGCCCTTCTTCTCCTCGGCGAGCTTGCCCTCGAGGTCGGTCTCGCCGTCGAGAGCGGCGTCGGCCACCTGGTCGATGAACGCCTTGAAGTCGGCGCTGTTCGCGACGAAGTCCGTCTCGCAGTTGACCTCGACGATCGCGATCTTCGAGCCGCAGGGGCACTTCTTCGCGTAGACGAGGCCCTCCTTGGCGGTCTTCTCGGCGCGCTTGGCCGAGACGGCGGCGCCGAGCTCGCGGAGGAGCTTCACGGCGGCGTCGTAGTCGCCCTCCGTCTTGAGGAGGGCCTTCTTGCATTCCATCATGCTCACGCCGGTCATCTGGCGGAGCTTCATCACGTCGGCTGCGGTAATGTTGGCCATGTCGATGATTCCTTGTCGTCTGTTCGGTTGTGGGAGGGGTTACTCGGCCTTGGGGGCCTCGGCGGGCTTCTCGGCGGCCTTCGCGCGGGCCTTGATCGCCTCGGCGGCGGCCTTGGCGGCGGTGCGGCGGGCGTCCGTCGCGCGCGCCTTCTCGGCGACGCCGCGCTCGGAGCCGGGCTTCGGGGCGTCGGCGGCGGTCTTCGAGGCCGAGGCGCGCGCCGGGCGGCGCTCGGTGCGCGAACGGCGCGGACGGGCGGGGGCGTCGCCGTCGGCGGGGGGCAGGTCGCCCTTCTCGCGGGCGATGTCCGTCGCGGCGGACGCGCGCTTGGCCTGGCGCTCGGCCTCGGCCTTGCGGTGCTCCTCGGCGGCCTTGCGCTCCCAGGAGGCGGCGCCTTCCTTCACGATGCGGGCGATCGAGTCGGAGACGAGCTTGATCGCGCGGATCGAGTCGTCGTTGCCGGGGATCGGGTAGTCGATCGGGTCGGGGTCGGCGTTGGAGTCGACGATCGCGATCACGGGGATGCCCAGGCGGCGGGCCTCGGCGACCGCGTTCTTCTCGCGGACGACGTCGACGACGTAGACCGCGGCGGGCAGGCGCTCCATCTCGGCGACGCCGACGAGGTTCTGCTCGAGCTTCTCCAGCTCGCGGCGGAGGGACGCGGCCTCCTTCTTGTGGGGCGAGAGGACTCCGCCGTTGTTGCGGTCCATGTCCTGGAGCTTGCGCATCCGGCGGATGCTGTTGCGGATCGTCCGCGCGTTGGTCAGCGTGCCGCCGAGCCAGCGGTTCGTCATGTAGTAGGAGCCGGACTCGGTGGCGGCGGTCTTGACGACCTCCTGGGCCTGCTTCTTCGTGCCGACGAAGAGGATCTTCCCGCCGTCCTCCGACACCTTCTTCGCGAACGCGAGCGCGCTCTCGAGCAGGTCGAGCGACTGCGTGATGTCGATGATGTGGATGCCGTTGCGCTTGTCGTAGATGTACTTCTTCATCTTCGGGTTCCAGCGCTTGGTCTGGTGGCCGAAGTGGAGGCCCGCTTCCATGAGGTCGCGGAGCGTGAGCTGGGAGAGGCCGGGAGTAGCCATGTCAGGTTGCACCTTGTCGTGTATCGCCACAGGGTCGCGGGATCTTCCCGCGGGTGAATCCGCTTTGCCGGCGGGCGAAGCCGGCGTTCGCTTCCGCGCATCGGGCCGGTTCCCCGAACGGGGCGGTGCGTGCGCGTTGGCCGGGGAGAATAGCAGAACGCCCCTGCCCGGTCAACCCCGTTTTTCGGCCACCCGGCGTGGCGGTCGGCCGCCGCACAAGACAAGCGGCAGTCGCGCGGCGCCGGGCACGCCCGACGCCGCGCGACTGTGGCCGCTTCGCGGCGTAAGTGGCCGCTTTGCGGCCGAAGTGGGGTTGAAGGGGTTGAAAGGGTTGAAGGAGGGAAGGGGTGAAGGGG
>CAMOEO010000265.1 GCA_946612175.1 uncultured Verrucomicrobiota bacterium | reverse complement strand
ACCGACGGCTCGGACTCGTCCGGCGCCGCCGCGGCCCGCGGCGACGCCGCTCCGCGTAGTCCGTCGCCGGTGCGCCGGCGCGGACGGAGCGCTACCGCAGGCGCTCGCGCAGCGGGACGCCGTCCGCGAGGGCCCGCGCCGCGGCGTCCTCGTACTCGGGCTTCTCCTTCGCGACGCCGTAGCCCTCTCCGCGCTTCACGCGCAGCGCGCCCTCGGCCCGGACCGTCCGCGCGAGCTCATAGCGGGCGGTGTCCGTCCGCCGCACGCCGAAGGTCGAGGTCTCGCGCAGGATCGCGGCGGCGACGGCGTCCGCACGCTCCGGCGCCGCGAGCGCCAGCAGCAGGTGGCCGGGGCGGCCCTTCTTCATCAGCAGCGGCGCGAGCGAGACGTCGAGCGCGCCCGCCTCGCGGATGCGCTCGCACGCGAACGCGAGCTCCTCGCCCGTCATGTCGTCGAGGTTCGCCGCAAGCTCCGCGACGCGCCCGTTCGGCCCGCCCTCCGCGGGCGGCGCCTCCTCGCCGAGCAACGCCCGGACGAGGTTCGCGCGGTCCGGCGCGTCGCGGTGACCGAGCCCGTATCCGGCGCGCAGCACGCGCATCGGCGGCATCGGACCGAACCCCGCCGCGAAGCGCCGCAGCAGCGCCGCGCCCGTCGGCGTCAGCAGCTCCCCCGCGGACGGCGCGTCGCCGCGCCACGGAAGCCCCTCGAGCAGGCGTTCCGTCGCCGGCGCGGGGACGGGCAGAACGCCGTGCGCGCAACGCACGGTCCCCCCGCCGACATTCGGGACGGACGCCAGCACGCGATCGGGCGACAGCTCGTCGAGCAGCATGCACACGGCGGAGACGTCCGCCAGCGCGTCGAGCGTCCCGACCTCGTGGAAATGGATCTGATCGACCGGCCTTCCGTGCGCCTTCGCCTCGGCCTCCGCGAGCAGGTCGTACACCGCGCGGATGTCCGCGCGCACCTTCTCCGGCACGGCCAGCCCCGCGATCCGCTCGCGGACCTCCGCAAGACCCGTGTGGTGATGGTCGTGATGGTCCGGATGGTCGTGATGGTCCGGATGGTCGTGATGGTCGTGATGGTCCGGATGGTCCGGATGGTCGTGATGGTCCGGATGGTCGCAGCCTTCGCGATGGCCGTGGACGGAGACATCGAACAGCGCGCCCTCGATGCCGCCGCGCGTGCCGCGCGAAAGCGAGAGTTCGACGCCCGGAATCCCGAGCGCGGAAAGGCGGGCGAGCGAGGCCCGCGGATCGGGGACGAGGTCGAGCAACGCCGCGGCGAGCATGTCGCCCGCGGCGCCGGATTCCAGCTGGAGGTAGAGCGTCTTCATTTCACATGGTTGATCCGATGCGCGAGGAAGCCCGCGCCGAAGCCGTTGTCGATGTTGACGACCGACACGCCGGCCGCGCACGAGTTGATCATCGAGAGCAGCGCCGCAAGCCCCTCGAACGCGGCCCCGTAGCCGACGCTCGTCGGGACGGCGACGACGGGCGCGGCGACGAGCCCCCCGACGGCGCTCGCGAGCGCGCCCTCCATCCCCGCGACGACGACCACGACGCTCGCCGCGCGCAGGTCGTCCACGCGGGCGAGCAGCCGGTGGATGCCTGCGACGCCCACGTCGCGGATGCGCACCACCTCGTTGCCGAGCGACTCGGCGACGAGCGCCGCCTCCTCCGCAACGGGCAGGTCGCTCGTCCCGGCACACACGACGGCCACGCGCCCGATCCCGTCGGGCGCGCGGGCCAGCCCGAGCCGGCCGAGCCGCGCCTCGGCGAAGTACGAGAACCCCTCCCCGAGCCCCTCCGCGACGGCGCGGGCCTTCTCCGCGTCGAGCCGCGTCACGAGCACGGGCGACTGCCCGCGCCCGTGCAGCGCGCCGGCGATCGCGACGATCTGCCCCGCGGTCTTCCCCGCGCCGTAGATCACCTCCGGGACGCCTTGCCGGCGCTCCCGGTCGAGGTCGACCTGCGCGAACCCCAGGTCGAGGGATTCGGGCGCCCCGCGCTCCATCAGGCGGTACGGGCCCGGGCGCGCTCCCGGAGGCGGAGCAGCGCGAAGAGGGCGAGACCGGCCGCGACGACCAGCGCGCCGAGGCGCGCGTCGTCCGCGGAAAGGTCGAGCAGGCCCTCGCCCTCGAGCAGCGAATGGACGCAGTCGACGCTCCACATCAGCGCCGCGCCCGCGAAGACGAGCGCGGTCGTACCGAGCGCGCCCGCGGGCCGGCCCGCGCGGCGCGCGGCGGCGGCGAGCGCCGCGAAGACGAGCGCCGCCGCGATGGTCATCAGCTCGCACATGGCGCTAGGCCTCCTGCGGCGCGCGCCGGCGCTCGAGCGCGGACGCGACAACGACCATCGCGGCCCAGGCGACGGTGATGAGGACCGCCATCGCGACGCCGACCGTGGCGATCTCGTGCCACATCTCGGCGGTCGTCCCCTCCTTCACCGCGGTGAGGAAGGGGTAGCGCCAGGTGATCTCCCCGTGCCAGACGTGCTCGATCGCGAGCAGGAAGCTGCCGCCGAAGAGCATCTTCTGGAGCCAGCCGAGGCGGGCGACGAACGGGTTGCGCGAGGGGCGGCCCTTGCGGGCGGACTTCGCGGCGGTGACGACAAGGGCTTGCGCGAGGGGGGCGGTGAAGCAGGCCATGGTGGGCTCCTAGGGGGTGGGCGCGGCGGGGCGAAGGCCCCTGTGCGCGTTTCGTTGGGCCCTATCCTACCATTTTGAGCCCGCTCCAAGTCAAGCGGAATCTTCCGGCGCCGCCCTCCGCGCCGCGCCAGGCTTGCGGGACGGGCGCGGTTCGGGTATCCTACGCCGCCATGGACATCCTCCGCCTCGACCGCGTCTGCTTCGCCTACCCCGGCATGGCCGCGCCGCTGCTCTCCGGCGTCACCGCCCAGTTCGACCGCGGCTGGACCGGCATCGTCGGCGCGAACGGCTGCGGCAAGACGACGCTGCTGCGCCTCGCCTCGGGGGAGCTCGAGCCCTCGGACGGCACGATCGCCCGCCCGGACTCCTGCCTCTACGTCGTCCAGCGCACCGACGCCCCGCCCGCGGGAATGGCCGAGTTCTTCGAGTCCTCCGACGCCGAGGCGTGGCAGGCCCGCGTCGACCTCGGAGTCGAGGACGACTGGGAGACGCGCTGGGAGTCGCTCTCCCACGGCGAGCGCAAGCGCCTCCAGATCGCGATCGCCCTGTGGCGCGCCCCCGGGCTGCTCGCCCTCGACGAGCCCACCAACCACCTCGACGCCGCCGCCCGCGCCGTCCTCCTCGCCGCGCTCCGCCGCTTCCGCGGGACCGGACTCCTCGTGAGCCACGACCGCGAGCTGCTCGACGAACTCTGCGCGCAGTGCCTCTTCCTCGTGCCGCCGACCGCGACCCTGCGCCCCGGCGGCGTCACGAGCGGCATGGAGCAGGACCGCCGCGAGCAGACCGCCGCCCGCGCGCAGGACGACGCCGCCAAGCACGCCGCCGAGCGCCTCCGCGCCGCCGCGCAGGAGCGCCGCGAGGAGGGTGAGCGCATGGCCGCGAAGACCAAGGCGAAGACCAAGGACGCCAAGCACAACAAGTGGGACCACGACGGCAAGGCCGAGCGCAACCTCGCCAAGCTCACCGGCAAGGACGCCTGGGCCGGGAAGCAGTCCGCCGCGCTCGCGAAGCGGGCGGCCAAGGCGCAGGCCTCGCGCGCCGCGTTCCACGTCCGCAAGGAGTTCGCCACCGGGTTCTGGCTCGAGGACGCCGACGTCTCCCGCCGCAACTTCGTCCTCCGCGCCCCCGCCGCCGAGATCCCGCTCGGCCCCGGCCGCGTCCTCGTCCACCCCGACCTCGAGATCGCGCCGACGGACCGCATCGCCCTCACCGGCCCGAACGGCCTCGGCAAGTCGACCCTCCTGCGCGCCCTCGCGCCGCGCTTCAACGTCCCCGCCGAGCACCTCGTCCTCGTCCCGCAGGAGATCTCCGCCGAGGAGTCCGCCCGCATCCTCGCCGAGGCGAAGCGCCTCCCCGACGACCGCCTCGGCGACGTCATGACGCGCTTCTCCCGCCTCGGCTCCCGCCCCGGCCGCCTGCTCGAGTCCGCGCAGCCCTCCCCGGGCGAGGTCCGCAAGCTCCTCCTCGCGCTCGGCATCGCCCGCGGCCCGCACCTGATCGTCATGGACGAGCCCACCAACCACCTCGACCTGCCCGGCATCCTCTGCCTCGAGGACGCCCTCGCGGACGCCCCCTGCGCGATGCTGCTCGTGAGCCACGACGAGCGCTTCCTCGCCCGCCTCGCGCGCCGCCGCTGGGCCCTCGCCGAGACCGTCCCCGGCCGGGTCGAGCTGACCGTCCGCCCCGACTTCCCGTAGCGCGCCGCGCCCCGCCCCGTCCGCCC
>CAMOEO010000264.1 GCA_946612175.1 uncultured Verrucomicrobiota bacterium | reverse complement strand
CTGCCACGCGCTGTGGCCGCCGATGAAGTCGAAGCCCTTCACGCGCTTGCGCCAGATCGGGGCGTAGGGCTCGCCGAAGCACCGCTCCCACGCCTTGTCCATGCCGATCCGCCGGAGCTGCAGGGCCTCGGCCTCCTCGCGCGGGATGCCGTGGACGTCGAACGCGGCGTCCATCCACTTGTCGCGGTAGCCGAGCCCCTCGAAGTCGTGGTTGCCGTAGATGAAGAGCCGCTCGACGCGGCGGCCGTCCGGCGCGCGGTCGTCCGGGAAGACCTCGCGCCACGAGCGGGCGACGTTCTCGAGCTGCGGCAGGAGGCCGTGGTCGGTGAGGTCGCCGGGGACCATGACCGCGTCGACCCCCTGGTCGCGGAACCAGCGCAGCGCGCGGCGGAACGTCTCCGCCGACGCCCAGTCGGTGGCGTGCAGGTCGCTCGCGACCCCGAAGCGAAGCAGTGGCTGCGATTCCTTCCTTTTCATGGGCAACGGAGCATACTCTATCACCCCGCCACGACGCAAGCGTTGCTTTTGGATCATTTTTCGCAAGTCCGGCCCGTGCGCGGCGGCTACGCCGCACGCACGGCCGGGCATGACGACCGCAAAGCCGTCGCCGCGACGAAGGCCGCTAGCCGCCCTCGCGCGGCGCTTGCCCGGCTTTTTCTCGCGTTCCCCGCCACGCGCCGTTCGCGAACGCGGCGAGGGCGCGGGGTCAGGGATTGACCATGACGGTGAAGAAGGTCTTGGAGCCGTCGGGGGCGGTGGCGAGGACGACCGATTCGCCGGGCTTCTTCGCGGTCAGGAGGCCGTCGGGGGAGATCGAGGCAACGTCGTCGAAGTATGTACACAGCTTCTGCCACTTGTTGTCGGGCGCGGGGTCGGTGCGGAGGCGGTCGGCGTCGTAGCAGGCCCATTTCGCGTCGGCCGGCGCCGCGAAGCGGTGGGTCTCGCCGACGCGGACGCGGACGGGATCGAGGTGGAAGGTCCGGTCGCCGCCGCCGCCGATGCGCGTGAAGTGCAGCGCCCGGTTCGCGCGGTCGACGTGCACGCAGTCGAAGGTCTGCTCGAAGGGCGTGCCCGCCGTCTTGTCCGGGAAGTCGCCGCCCCACGGCGCGGAGCCGTAGCGGAAGTCCGCGTTGTAGGCGGCGTCGCTCGGCTCCGTAATGTGCCAGAGCCCGTTGCGGAAGGTCTGGCGCTCGCAGTGCTCGTGGCCGGAGAGGTCGCAGAGGAGCGTGCCGCGGGTGCGCGAAAAGTCCCATTCGCGGCCAGCGACCGTCGCCTTGCCGCGGTTTTGGTAGGCTTCGAGCAGCGCGCGATACGGCGCCATGAGACCCGGGACCTCCGACTCGTTGCTCACGACGGGCGCGAGCGGGATGTGGTTCAGCGCCAGGACGGACCAGCCGTCGGGGACCGTCCCGAGCGCCGTTTCCGCGAGCCAGCGCAGCTGCATGTCGTGCATCCCGTATTTGACGGCCCAGTAGGTGCGGTCGGTACGGAGGGTGTCGGTCGTGTCGGCGACGATCCAGCGGATGCGGCTTTCGGGAAAGTCGACGTAGTAGTAGCACGCCTCCGGGTCGGCGGCGTTCGTGACGGCGCGGGCGCGGATCGCGGCGGTGTCCAAGAGGACGCCGCGCGCTTCGCGTCCGGAGAGCGTGACGCCGTTCGTCGCGGCCTGGCTTTCGCGGATCGTGAAGTCGTGGTTTCCCTTGGCGGCGTAGAAGTCGCCGCCCGCGCGCTCGACCTCGGCGACCCACAGGCTGCGGTAGTCGGAGATCGTGCGGTCGATCGAGTCGCGGCCGCCGTAGGCCTCGACGAGGTCGCCGTTGCAGAAGACCTTCCGCACGCCCGTGGCGCGGACGAGCGCGCCGAGGAGGCGGCCGGACTGGCGGCGGTTGGCGGGGATGTGGAGGTCGGTGAGGAAGAAGAACGAGTCGTCGCACCGCTTCGAGAGGGCGCGGATGCGCCGGATGGATGTCCCAAGCGCGTCGCGCCAGTAGCCGGGGATGCCGCGGAAGCCGTCCAGCAGCGCCCGCTTGCGCGGGGTGTCGCCGACGCGCCTGAGCGTCGCGAGCGAGTCGCCGGCGAACTCGACGTTCCAGCCGCGCCACTCGTTGAAGGCGTGGTAGCACCAGTCCCAGCCCTGCTCGTCGAAGAGCTCGATGCAGTCGCGCAGGTAGCGGTCCGCGCCCTCCGCCCAGGCGATGGCGCTGAACTCGCCGACGAAGATCTTCGCGTGATGGTGCTTGGAGAAGGCGACGACGGGCTCCAGCTTGCGGCGCAGCAGCTCCTTGTTCCAGCCGCGCGATTCGTCGGGCCATTTGCGCGGCTCGCTCCAGCCGCCCGTCACGCCCTGGTGGGTGTACTCGGACGGGATGTACATGTGCAACTCGTAGACCACGTTCGGCATCGCGAGCGGCGACATGTATTCGTAGGCGGGGGCGCTCGATGACCAGTTGGCCTCCATCACGATCGTCGTCTCGGGGTCGATGCGGCGGATCGCCTCCGCGGCGAGGCGCTGCGCGTCCCAGTAGGAGAACGGCACGTCGTGGCCGTTCTGGTGCGGTTCGTTCAGCAGATCGTAGCCGTAGATCACGTCCTCGTTGCCCTTGAAGCGCCGCGCGATCTTCTCCCAGCAGCGGACGTAGAGGTCGAGGCAGGCCTTGTCGGTGAACATCCGCGTCTCGGAGTTGTCGCGGACGCTCCCCGGCGGGACATGGAGGTCGACGCAGACCAGAAGGCCGTATTTGCGCGCCCAACCGAGGACCTTTTCGAGTAGGTCGAGGCGGCCGTCGAGCCAGCGCTCGTATTCCGGGAAGTCGAGGTTGCCGTCGATCTTCTGGAAGTTCCGCGACATCTGGAAGCGGCCGATCGTGCCGCCCCACGAGGCGAGCGTGCGGATGTCGTCCTCGGTGGGATCAAGCGGGAGCATCGCGCCGCGCAGCTGCGGACGCCACGCCACGCGCGTCGGGTAGGCGACCTTGTAGTCCTGGTTGTGCTTGGGGAACCGGTACAGCTCGTGCGGGGCCCATTCGAACGACGAGAGGTCGAACTCGACGCGGCCCTCGACGTTCTGGAGGCCGAGCGTGACGTCGACGACGCCGACGGGCTTCGGGCCGAGGTCGGCGACGAGTTCGAGCGTCGTCCACTCGAAGTCGCCGCCGCGGTGGGGCGCCTGCGGCCACTTGGCGGACTTCGTCTCCGGGTCGAGGTAGTGGAACATGAACTTGAGGCCGAAGTAGGACTTGTCCGGCCGGCCGATGCCCGAGCCGCGCGCGCGGATCGTCGCGCGGACGCCGCCTGTCAGGCCGCCGAGGTCGAGCTTTCCGTGCACGGCGCCGCCCTCGCGCGACCCGTGCGTGTCGACGACGGCGACGTCGCCCTCGCGCGAGGCGTTGCGGTCGAACGACCACGCCAGCTCGTCGATGGCCGGATGCCGGACGGCCTCGTCCGGCGAAGCCGCCTCCACCACGCCCGCTGCGAGGCAAACCGCCGGCAGGATCCAGTTTCGCACGGTTGCGTTCCCTACCGGACGACGAGAACGAACGGCGCGGCGACGGGGTCGCCGTCCGGGCCGACCGAGGGGAACTGCACGGTCGTCCCCGGCGAGGACACCAGTTGCGGCAGGTAGGCCTTCTTGTTCTTGAAGTCCCAGAGCGCGACGATGCCGTTCGAGAGCCTGACGGGCTTGAAATTGCGGACGAGCGTCATGTCGCTTCCGTCCGGGTTGCCCTGGAAGAGTTTGAGGTAGTAGAGCCGGGCGGCGCCGGGAAACGTCGGCGCGCCGTCCTGGTCCATGGCGAACACGTAGAGGTCCAGGCCGGTGTCGACCGTCACGTTCTTGTCGAGCCGGTTGAAGTTGGCGTCCGTCCACGTCTGGCCGTTGACGGCGAGCGACAGCGCGCCGGTGCAGAAAGACGTTCGGACTTCGTAGTCCGTGCCGGTCTTGCCGCTTCCGGACGATCCAATCGACTGGAAGGCGCCGTATCCGATTCCATAGATGTTCTGCGACGTGTAGTTGTGCCACAGGTAGAAGCGGTCGTTGCCGCTTCGGGCGTCCAGAAATCCCAGGTCGCCCTTCGCCAGAAACTGCATCTTGAGGTCGGCCTTCGTGCCGGACTTGCCGACGACGTCCGTGTCGATGAAGACCGTGCCGTCGGACTCCACGTAGTCCACGTAGTTGACCGGCCACTCGTCCCCGGTGACGACCATGCCGCCGGTCTGCGTGGACGGGATGTCGGGCGACGGGCGGAACACGCTCTTCGAAATCGTGTCGTAGAGCATGGCCTTGCCCTCGTAGATGCACGGCTTGAAGTCGCGGACCTTCTCGCCGTCCTGCCAGATCTCGAGTCCGTAGCAGCGGGCGGCGGAGCGGTAGCG
>CAMOEO010000263.1 GCA_946612175.1 uncultured Verrucomicrobiota bacterium | reverse complement strand
TCGGCTCCAACGACGCGGAGCTGGACTTCAACTCCGTCCAGCGCGGCAACGCCGAGATGCAGCGCCGCTGCCAGGAGGTGATCGACGAGTGCGTCGCCCTCGGCGCGGAGAGGAACCCGATCCTCTCCATCCACGACCTCGGCGCCGGCGGCCTCTCCAACGGCTGCCCGGAGCTGGTGGAGAAGACCGGCGGCCGCTTCGACCTGCGCGCCGTCCACAACGAGGAGCCCTCCATGTCCCCCATGGAGATCTGGTGCTGCGAGGCCCAGGAGCGCTACGTCCTGGCCATCGACCCCTCCGCCCGCGACTTCTTCGAGAAGCTCTGCCGCCGCGAGCGCTGCCCCGTCGCGTTCATCGGCGTCGCCACCGGCGACCACCGCCTCGTCCTCGAGGACTCCCACTTCGGCGACAGGCCGATCGACATGGACATCGGCATGCTCCTCGGCAAGCCCCCCCGCATGCACCGTGACGCCACGCGCCGCCCCGTCTCCCTCCCGCCCGTCGCCTTCGCCTCCCCGGCCGTCCGCTCCGCCCCGCTTGCTCCGGCGGTGCCGGCGCAAGCGGAAGGGGTTGAAAGGGTTGAAGAGGCCCAATCCCCTTCATCCCCTTCAACCTCTTCAACCTCTTCAACCTCTTCAACCCGGGCTGCGGAGCCGCCGGCCGATCCTCTCCTCGCGGAGTTCGAAGCCCTCGCCGCGAAGCGCAGCGGCTCCACCGAACCGCTTGCGCCGACGCAGCCGGCGCAAGCGGATGTTGAAACGGTTGAAATCGCTGAAGCGGCGAAAGAGAACCAATCCACAACCCCTTCAACCCCTCCAACCTCTTCAACCTCTTCAACCCCTTCAACCTCTTCAACCCCGGCGGCGGCAACGCCGCCGCCGGTCGCCCCCGACGCCCTCGACGCCCTGTACCGCGTCCTCGCGCACCCGACGGTCGCGGACAAGACCTTCCTCATCACCATCGCCGACCGCACCGTCACCGGCACCGTCCACCGCGACCAGATGTGCGGCCCGTTCCAGCTCCCCGTCGCCGACAACGCGGTCGTCACCACCGGCTACAAGGGCTACGACGGCGCCGCCATGGCGTGCGGCGAGCGCGCGCCCGTCGCGATCGTCGACGCCCCCGCCTCCGGCCGCCTCGCCGTCGCCGAGGCCGTCCTCAACCTCGCCTCCGCCGGCGTCCCCGAGATCGGCCAGATCAAGCTTTCCGCCAACTGGATGGCCGCCTGCGGCCAGCCCGGCCAGGACGCCGCGCTCTTCGACACCGTCCGCGCCGTCGCGATGGAGTTCTGCCCCGCCGCCGGCCTCTCCATCCCCGTCGGCAAGGACTCCTGCTCCATGTCGACCGTCTGGTCCGACGCCGACGGCGAGCACCGCCAGCTCTCCCCCGTCTCGCTCGTCGTCTCCGCCTTCGGCCCCGTCCCCGACGTCCGCGTCGGCGTCACGCCCGAGCTCCGCCCCGTGCCGCACTCCTCGCTCGTCCTCGTCGACCTCGCCCCCGGCCGCCGCCGCCTCGGCGGCTCGATCCTCGCGCAGTGCTGGAACCTCGTCGGCGGCGACGTCCCCGACTTCGACGACCCCGCGCGCCTCGTCGCCTTCTACGGCGTCTTCCAGTCGCTGCTGCGCGACCGGAAGCTCCTCGCCGCGCACGACCGCTCCGACGGCGGCCTCGCCGCAACCGTCGCCGAGATGGCGATGGCCGGCGGCTGCGGCGCCCACCTGCGCCTCCCCCCCGCCGGCACGCAGCAGGACGTCCTCGCCGCGCTCTTCTGCGAGGAGCCCGGCATGGTCGTCCAGGTCCGCAACGACGACCTCGACGCCGTCCTCGCCGCCTTCGCCGGCGCCGGCCTCGCCGCCTCCTGCATCGGATCCGTCGACCCCCGTGGCCGCTTCCTCGACGCCACCTTCGGCGGCACCATGCGCCTCGACGCCCCGCTCCACCGCCTCCGCGCCGTCTGGAGCGAGAACTCCGTCCGCCTCCGCGAGCTGCGCGACAACCCCGACTGCGCCCGCGAGGAGCGCGAGAACGCCGCCGAGGAGCGCCCCGCCCCGATGGCCTTCTCCCTCTCCTACGACCCCGAGGCCCTCCCCCGCCTCGCCGACCCCGACGCCCGCCCGCGCGTCGCCATCCTCCGCGAGGAGGGCGTCAACGGCCACGTCGAGATGGCCGCCGCGTTCACCTTCGCCGGCTTCGAGGCGGTCGACGTCCATACGACCGACCTCCTGGAGCGCCGCGCCGACCTCAAGGACTTCTCCGGCCTCGTCGCCTGCGGCGGCTTCAGCTACGGCGACGTCCTCGGCGCCGGCTCCGGATGGGCGCGCACCATCCTCTGCAACGACCGCCTCCGCGACATGTTCGAGGCCTTCTTCGCCCGCCCGCAGACCTTCACCCTCGGCGTCTGCAACGGCTGCCAGATGGTCTCGCAGCTGCGCGACATCATCCCCGGCGCCCGCGACTGGCCCCACTTCCTCCACAACCGCTCCATGCAGTTCGAGGCCCGCTACGCCACCGTCGAGGTCCTGAAGTCGCCCTCGATCTTCCTCGCCGGCATGGAGGGCTCCCGCCTCCCCATCGCCGTCGCCCACGGCGAGGGCTTCGCCCGGTTCGAGACCGAGGAGGCCCGGATGCGCGTCCTGGCCACCTCCCGCGCCGCCCTGCGCTACGTCGACGGCACGGGCGCGCCCACCGAGCGCTACCCGCTCAACCCCAACGGCAGCGAGGGCGGCCTCACCGGCTTCACCACGCTCGACGGCCGAGCCACCATCATGATGCCGCACCCCGAGCGCGGCTTCCGCTCCGTCCAGCTCTCCTGGCGCCCCGACGGCTTCTGCGACGGCGAGGCCGGCCCCTGGATGCGCATGTTCCGCAACGCCCGCTCCTTCGTCGGCTAGCCCCGCCCCTCCCCGCCATGGTCCTCAAGGTCAGAAGGCTCCGCCCCGACGCCGTCCTCCCGCGCTTCGCCCACCCCGACGACTCGGGCATGGACGTCTGCGCCTGCGAGGACCTCGTCCTCGCCCCCGGCGCCCGCGCCAAGGTCCCCCTCGGCCTCGCCTTCCAGCCGCCCCCCGGCACCGAGATCCAGCTCCGCCCCCGCAGCGGGCTCGCCCTCCGCAGCGGCATCTCCATGGTCAACACCCCCGCCACGATCGACGAGGGCTACCGCGGCGAGGTCTGCGCCATCCTGATCAACCACGGCGACGAGCCCTTCCACGTCGAGAAGGGCATGCGCGTCGCCCAGATCGTCGTCTGCCCCGTCCTCCGCCCCGAAATCGTCGAGACCGACGCCCTCGCCGGCACCGCCCGCGGCGCCGGCGGCTTCGGCTCCACCGGCGTCGGCGGCACCCCCTCCTGACCGAAGCCCCCCCATGAGCGAAAAGACGATCATCGCCCTGCTCGCGTTCGTCGCGCTGATCCCCGCGATCATGCTGCACGAGGTCGCGCACGGCTGGGCCGCGCTGCTCTGCGGCGACCCCACCGCCAAGGAGCAGGGCCGCCTCTCCCTCAATCCGCTGCGCCACGTCGACCCGTTCATGAGCGTCATCCTCCCCGGATTCCTCGCGCTCTCCGGCTCCCGCATCCTCTTCGGCGGCGCCAAGCCCGTCCCGATCGACCTGAGCCGGTGCCGCGACCCCCGCCAGGCCTACTGGATCACCGCCATCGCCGGCCCGCTCGCCAACCTCGCGCAGGCCCTCCTCGCCGGCATCGTCCTGCTCCTCGCCCTCCGCGCCGGCGACGCCGCCGTCGAGGCCCCCTCGCAGTGGGGGTGGCTCGTGCGCGAGACGACCATGGCCTACCGCGGCATCGACTGGCCCGTGCTCGAATGGCGCGCCGTCCCCTTCTGGACCCTCAACGGGCTCTATCTCTACTTCTGCACCAACGTCATGCTGATGCTCTTCAACCTCATCCCGATCCCCCCGCTCGACGGCTCCCGCGTCGTCACGGTCCTGCTCCGGGGCGAGGCCCGCGCCGCCTACATGCGCCTCGAGCGCGTCGGCCTGCTGCTCGTCTTCGCGCTGCTCTACGTCCCCCAGACCAACCGGGTCCTCCACACCCTGATGCTCGGCGCGCTCCGCCTCTTCGGCCTCGAGAACCCCGCCTTCCTCGACCGGGTCCTCGCCTTCGCCGGCCCCTTCTAGCCGCCGCCTCCGGACCCGCCCGCCATGCTATCGCGAAACGGGGCGGTTTCGTGCGGGAATCCACGGTTCCCAGACCTCCGGCCCGCCCCACCGAATTCTCACGGCCTTGGATGCCTCCGAATTCTACACTGGATCATCGCTATGGAAGCGGAGAATTGCACAATTTTCAAACATGGTCGGCGAATGGTGTAGGAGCCTGCCCGGAGCCGTGATTCAGACCGGGCGGCGAAGCCGGAGCGGGCGTGGGCGGGCGGGGAGCATCCGGGCTGCCGAAGCGATGCGGGATGCCG
>CAMOEO010000262.1 GCA_946612175.1 uncultured Verrucomicrobiota bacterium | reverse complement strand
AAGCCTGCTTCACGAAGAGATTGTACGGTCGAGGAGGCTGGTCGCATGAACCCGGAAGGGAAATCCGTCCGGGGTCATTATGGGAACAATGGACGCCAAGGTCCGGGTGCAAGACTCGCGCGGCAGCGAGGCCCTCTGTCGCGATTTACGATTCCGGGGCGGCGGGGAGAGAGGCCCAGGTGCGGCGGAGGTAGGCGAGGCAGTGGGGTGATTCCTCGGCGATGCGGTCGTTGCCGCAGGACTCAACGCTGCAGTGGTCGCAGCCGCAGGCGCGGAGCTGCGTGAGGAAGGCGGGGATCTCCTCGCCGTCGTCGAGGTGCGGGAAGCCGCGCGTGCCGCGCGTGGCGATGTGCGCGTGGGCGACGCCGCCGACGCGCGCGATTTCGTCCATGCGCTCGCCGACGCGGGCCATGTGGAAGTAGTCCGCGAGGAGCTTCACCGCGGGGTGGTCCGCCTCGCGAACGAACGCGGCGCCCTCGCAGAGGTGGTTCCCGAGGTTCGTCTCGCCGTGGTGGAGCGGCTCGAAGACGACTGTGAGCCCCCGCGGCGCGGCGACCTCGCCGGCGAGTCGCAGCACCTCGACGAGGCGGCGGCAGGCGGCGGGGTAGGGGACGTCGTCCGGGCGCTTGCGCGCACCACCGTTGCCGAAGACCGCCCATTTTCCGCCCAGCTCGGCGACGCGGTCGAACGCGCCTTCGAGGTAGTCGCGCAGGCGGGCGTCCGTCCATGCCGGATCGTGGATCTTCACGGCCCACGGGAAGAGTCGGCAGAAGCCGCCGATCGGCAGTCCGGCGTCCGCGACGCGCTTGCGGAGTTCGGCGTACTCGGCGTCGGGCATGCCGGCGAGTTCGTTGACGAAAGGCTCGAGGTAGTCGAAGCCCGCGTCGCGGGCGGTTTCGAGATATTTGAAGCTTTCGCAAAGGCCGAATTTCATGGCGGGGTTCCGTGCGGGGGAGGGGAGGACGGGAGTCTAGGAGAGGGGGCGGACGAAGACGAAGTCGTCCATGACGAAGCCGCCGCCGATGTCGGTGCAGACGGCGCGGACGTTGGCGAAGCCGGCGGCGCGGTAGGCCTTCTGGGCGCGGGCGTTGCCCTTGTTGACGCGGAGCCAGACGGAGGTCGCGCCGGCCTCGCGGCAGCGGCGGCAGATCTCGTCGAGGGCGAGTCGGCCGAGCCCGCGGCCCCAGTAGGCGGGGAGGGTGTAGAGCTTGTGCAGCTCGGCCCCGCCGCGCTCGTCGCGCTTCGTCAGGTCGAACGAGCAGACGCCGGCGTCGGCGCCGTCGGCGCGGAGGAGGTAGAACGGGGAGCCGGCGGCGGTGTCGGCGCGGATGGCCTCCGGGGCGTACATGCGCTCGATCATGTAGGGGATCTGGGCAGGCGGGATCAGCCCCTCGTAGGTGGGCGGCCAGGCGGCCTCGGCGATCGCGCGGGCGCGGGCGGCGAGGGCGTCGGTGTCGACGGGGACGAATTCCAGCGCGGGCAGGGGAAGGCGCGGGCGCGGGGAGGCGGTGGGGGAGGTCGCGACCTCGCTGACGAGCTCGATCGTGCAGGGGCCCTCGTTCACGAGCTCCACGCGCATGTCCGCGCCGAAGCGCCCGGTGGCGACGCGACCGGGGCCGAGGAGCGAGCGCAGATCGGCGCAGAGGCGGTCGTAGAGGCGCTCGGCGAGGACGGGGTCGCCGGCCTGGACGAACGAGGGGCGGTTGCCCTTGCGCGTGTCGGCGTAAAGGGTGAACTGCGAGATGGCGAGGACGGAGCCGCCGACGTCGAGGACCGAGCGGTTCATGCGGCCCTCGGCGTCCTCGAAGACGCGGAGGGCGGCGGCGCGGACGGCGAGGCGGTCGGCGTCCTCCGGCGTGTCGCCGGAACGGCAGCCGACGAGGGCCATGTAGCCGGGGCCGACGGCGCCGACCGTTTCGCCGCCCACGGAGACGGAGGCCCGGGAGACGCGCTGGAGGAGCAGCTTCATGGGCTACTTCCCGAAGGCCTGCTCGAGGTCGGCGACGATGTCCTCGGCGGCCTCGATCCCGCAGGAGAGGCGGATGAGGCCTTCGGGCACGCCGGCGGCCCTGAGCTGCTCGGAGGAGAGCTGGCGGTGGGTATGCGAGGCGGGATGCAGGACGCAGGTGCGGCTGTCCGCGACGTGCGTCTCGATGCTCACGAACCTGAGCCGGTCGATGAATCGGCCCGCGTCCTCGCGCGTGCCCTTCACGGCGAAGGCGAGGACGCCGCACGTGCCGTCGGGCATGTACTTCTGCGCGAGCGCATGGTCCTTGTCGTCGGGCAGGCCCGGGTAGTTCACCCACTCGACCTCGGGGCGGGACTTGAGGAACTTCGCGACGGCGAGCGCGTTCTCGCAGTGGCGCGGCATCCGGAGGTGCAGCGTCTCGAGGCCGAGGTTCAGGAGGAACGCGCTGAAGGGCGAGGCCTGGGCGCCGAGGTCGCGCATGAGCTGGGCGACGAGCTTGGTCGTGTAGCCCATCTTGCCGAACTTCTTCGTGTAGACGATGCCGTGGTAGGAGTCGTCCGGCGTGGTGAGTCCGGGGAACTTCTCCGCGTGGGCGTCCCAGTCGAAGTTTCCGCTGTCCACAACGACGCCGCCGGTCTGGCAGGCGTGGCCGTCCATGTACTTGGTGGTCGAGTGCGTGACGATGTCCGCGCCCCATTCGAACGGGCGGCAGTGGATGGGGGTGGGGAAGGTGTTGTCGACGATCAGCGGCACGCCGTGGGCGTGGGCGAGGCGGGCGAACTTCTCGATGTCGAGCACGCGGACGCCGGGGTTGGAGAGCGTCTCGCCGAAGACGGCCTTCGTGTTGGGGCGGAACCTCTTCGCGAGCTCCTCCTCGGGAAGGGACTGGTCGACGAGCTCCACCTCGATGCCCATCTTGCGCATCGTGACGGTGAAGAGGTTCGACGTGCCGCCGTAGATGGACGCGGCGGAGAGAACGTGGTCGCCCGCCTGCGCGATGTTGAAGAGGGCGTAGAAGTTGGCCGCCTGCCCGGAGGAGGTGAGCACGGCGCCCACGCCGCCCTCGAGTTCGCGGATCTTGTCCGCGACGACGTCGTTGGTCGGGTTCTGGAGGCGGGTGTAGAAGTAGCCGGGGGCCTCGAGGTCGAAGAGCTTGCCCATCTCCTCGCTCGTGGCGTAGCGCCATGTCGTGGACTGGTAGATGGGGAGCTGGCGCGGCTCGCCGTTGAGGGGCTTCCAGCCGCCCTGGATGCAGATGGTGTCGAGTTTCATGGTGTGTGGTGGTGTCGGGGAGGTTGGAACGGGGAATGCGCCGCGCGACGAGCCGCGAGGAGGTCCCCCGGGGATGGATGGCGGCCCAAGAGGAGGGCATGGACGCCGTTCCTCGAATGGGCGCGTGGAAGGGGGTTCCACGGCCGGAGAGAATAGCACAATGCCCCCCGCGACGGAAGGGCTTTCTCCCGATTGCCCCCCGAGCGCTCGGGTCCCCGAACGTTCCGCGCTAGGCGATCTCGACCATCTGGTGGCAGAGCAGTTCCGGGACCTCGAAGCGGACGGTGCCGTCCGGGTCGGTCGAGAAGGGCAGGGGGGCGCCCTGCGGGACGAGCCGCACGGAGGAGACCGGCGCGGCGCCCGGGCGCCGCACCGCGACGCGGAGCCCGCGCAGCGGCACGAGGTCCTCGACGACCTCGACGTCCTGGTCCCAGATGCCGCCGCGCTTGACGGTCGGCGCCCACAGCAGGTGCAGGACGGCGCGCCTCTCCGCGGGCTGCTCGCGTAGCGCGACGCGCCCCGTCGAGGGCAGCCCCTCGACCTCGACGCACGGCGCGCCGAGCAGGTCGCGCAGGACGCGGAGGACGTAGTCGCGCACGGCGACCATCCCGTGCCGCGCGTAGAGCGTGAAGACGGGGTGCGCCAGATACGCGACGGGCCCCTTCCGCACGCCGCACGCGAAGCCGCTCGGCTCCGGGCGGTTCGGCGTGTGCTGGTGCGAGCAGAAGTGCTCCCACGTCCGGTTGAAGTAGGGGTCGTAGACGTCGCCGAGCGACGCGCCGTCCGTCACCGCGACGCGCTGCGCGTTGCCGCCGCCGGGAATCCAGTCGGAGGGGTGCATGACCATCGGCGTGGAGACGAAGGAGGGCCGCAGGTCCTCGCGCGGCAGGACGAAGTCCGGGCCGAAGGGCGAGACGCCCTCCGTCGTCGCGCCGACGTCGAAGAGGAAGCGCCCGCGCCCTTCGTCGAGGCCGGACGCGCCGGAGAGCAGCAGCCGTCCGCCCCGGGCGAGGTAGGCGTCGAGCTTCGCCTTGAGCGCGTCGTCGACGCGGATCGCGTCCGGCAGGACGAGCGCGCGGTAGCGCGAGAAGTCGCTCTCGGCGTCGAGCATGTCGAAGAGGAAGTGGCCCTCGAGCAGCATCCGGCCCGCGCCGGTGTCCGCGGGCGTGGGGCGGTCGGCGTCGCTCGCGGCGGTGCCGCACTCCAT
>CAMOEO010000261.1 GCA_946612175.1 uncultured Verrucomicrobiota bacterium | reverse complement strand
GGGCGCGGCGCGCCGCCGCCGCGCGGCGGCGAGGAGGCGCTCGGCGACAAGGCCGGCGCCGTGCCAGAGCCCCCACAGCACGAAGCACCACGACGCGCCGTGCCAGAGGCCGCAGAGGGCGAAGACGAGGACGAGGTTGAGGTAGGTGCGCGCGGCGCCGCGGCGGCTGCCGCCGAGCGGGATGTAGAGGTAGTCGCGGAACCAGGTCGAGAGGGAGATGTGCCAGCGGCGCCAGAACTCGCGCACCGACGCGGCGCAGTAGGGGTGGTCGAAGTTCTCGAGGAAGCGGAACCCGAAGACGCGGCCGAGTCCGATCGCCATGTCGGAGTAGCCCGAGAAGTCGTAGTAGATCTGCAGCGCGTAGCAGAGCGCGCCCGCCCACGCGAAGGCCTGCGGAAGGCCCGAGAGGTCCGGCGGGAAGGCGGCGTCCGCCACCTTGGCGAGCGTGTCGGCGAGGAGCACCTTCTTGGCCAGGCCGCGGCCGAAGCGGCGCAGGCCCTCGGCGGCGTCGTCCGCGCGGAGCGTGCGGTCGCGCATCTGCCCGCGGATCGTCTCGTAGCGGACGATCGGGCCGGCGATCAGCTGCGGGAAGAGCGAGACGTAGAGCGCGAAGGCGGGCAGGGACCGCTCGGCAGGGATCGCGCGGCGGTAGACGTCGGCCAGGTACGAGATGCACTGGAAGAGGAAGAAGGAGACGCCGATCGGGAGCGCGATCCGGGGATCGGGGACGGGAATCCCGAGCGCCTGGAGGTTGTTCGCCGCGAAGGAGGCGTACTTGAACGTCCCCAGCGCGGCGAGGTCGGCCGCGACGCCGAGCGCGAGCCAGAGGCGCGCGGAGCGCGGCGCCGGGGCGGCGGCGTCCGGCGGGAGGCGGCGCCCGATGGCGCGCCCGACGGCGTAGTTGGCGCCGATGGCGCCGAGCATGAGCAGCACGGCGCGGGGCTCCCCCCAGGCGTAGAACAGCAGGCTCGCCGCCAGAAGCAGGGCGTTGCGCCCCCGCGCGGGCGAGAGCGCGTACAGCCCGAGCAGGACCGGCAGGAAGCAGGCGAGGAAGAGGGGGGAGGAGAAGACCATGGCGGCGGGAAACGCGCGCATTCTACCACATCCCCGCGAAAAGCGGAACGGGCTGGACGAACGGCGGGGGAACGGGTAGAATTCCGGCCGTTCGCGTCATTTTCCCTCTGCCTCCCATGGATTCCATCCCCGCCCCCCAGACAACGCGCGGCGCCGCCCCCGCGGCGCCGCGCCGAGACCGCCCCTTCCTGTCCGTGTGCATCATCACCGGCAACGAGGAGGACAACATCCGCCGCTGTCTCGAGAGCGTCGCGTGGGCCGACGAGATCGTCGTCGTCGACTCGTTCAGCACTGACCGCACCTGCGAGATCGCCCGCGAGTTCACCGACCGCGTGTTCCAGCACCGCTGGGTCGGCTACATCGGGCAGAAGGCGATCGCCCGGAACCTCGCGCGCGGCGAATGGATCCTCTTCGTCGACGCGGACGAGGCCGTGTCCCCCGCGCTGCGCGAGGAGATCCTCCGGCTCTTCCGCACCGGCGTCCCCGATTCGGTGGACGGCTTCGACTTCCCTCGCCAGGTCTGGTACCTCGACCGCTGGATCCGCCACGGCGACTGGTATCCCGACGCCAAGCTGCGCCTGTTCCGCAAGTCCCGCGGCCGCTGCTGCGGCACCGAGCCCCACGAGCGCATCGACGTCGAGGGCGGGGTGGGGCACCTGCGCTCGCCGCTCTACCACTATACCTACGACGATATCGCCGACCAGGTCGACACGATGAACCGCTTCTCGACGATCAGCGCCGCCAACGAGCGCCTTCGCCGGAAGTCCTCCCTCTTCCTGCTCTGGGGGATGCTGTTCCATCCGCCGTTCCGGTTCTTCCGCTGCTACTTCGTCAAGAAGGGGTTCCTGGACGGCATCGCGGGTCTCGTCATCGCCCGCTCGGCGGCCTTCGGCACCTTCATCAAGTACGCGAAGCTCTGGGAGCATCGCACCCACGCCTCGCACGAAGGAGTCCACGCATGACAAGACATGGTCGATCCCGGCTCGCCGTCCTTTTCGCCCAGTCCGTCCTCGCGGGATGCCTCCACGCGGAGCTTCCCGCGCCCGATCCGCCGCCGCCCGTTCTGACGGAGGAGCCGATCGCCCCGCCGCCCGCGCCGATGGAGGAGGTCGCGCCCGCGCCCGCGCCCGCGACGAACGGCGCCGTCGCGGCGCCCGCGGCGCTCTCGCTGCTCGACGCCCCTTCGGAGGGCGCGCCCGCGCCGTCCTCCGGAGCGGAGCTCCTTGCCGCGTGCGCGGCGCGCATGCCGCGCGAGCGCGTGCTGCTCGGTGGCCACCTCAACATGCGCAAGCGCTACGGCGTTTCGCTGCGGGAGTTCGACTTCCGCGTCGAGGCCGACTTCGGCGCGGCCCCCCCGGCGTTCGTCTACCGCGTCGCGGGCGAGGACGGCGCCGACGCGCTCCGCGTCCGCGCCGTCCGCGATCCGGAGAAGGGGCTGCTGCTCGAGCGGCTCGACGGCGGCGGCCCCGCGCCCTCGCCCTCCGACCCCGTGCTCGGGACGGACGTCACCTGGCTCGATGTCGGGCTCGACTTCATCTGGTGGCGCAATCCCGTCCTCGCCGGAACGGACCGCCTGAAGGGCCGCACGTGCGACCTGCTCGAGGTCGAGCCGCCGTCCCCGCTGCCCGGCTGCGCAAAGGCGCGCCTCTGGATCGACCGCGACCAGAAGGTCGTCCTCCAGGCCGCGCAGCTCGACGCGGACGGGCGCGTCGTCCGCCGCCTCTGGGTCCGCGCCGTGCAGAAGAGCGGCGGCCGCTGGGTCTTCAAGGACCTCGAGGTCGAGTCCGGCTCCGGCGCGCACCGTACGCGCCTGCACTTCGACGATGTCTCCTTCCCCGACGCCCCCGCGCCATGAAATGCCCCGTCCCGTTCCTTCTTCCGCTCCTGGCCGCCGCCTCCCTGCTGTGCGGCTGCGTCGTCTCGCGCCGCCTGGACGCCCCCGCCGACCCGCTCCATCCGACCGACTCCGGCATCTCGGTCGACGTCTATTCCGACGGTTCGCTCGAGCTGTACGGCAACCCCATCACGCGCCGGGCCCTCGCGCGGCGCCTCCGTTCCGAGGCGTTCGTCAAGGTCGGCGGCGAGCGCCGCCCGCGCGCCGTCATCCTCGAGGCCAATCCCGGCGCCTCCCGCCAGGATCTGCTCGAGCTGCGGCTGTTCCTCCTCGACAGCGGCATCCCCCGCGTGAACCTCCGCATGCAGCGCACGGTCAAGTTCGACGGGAGCATCGACCAGATCGAGACCGCCCGCGACGGCTACGGGCTGCTCGTCCGCGTCCTGCCCGACGGGACCCCCACCTTCTACGGAAGGCCCGTTCCGGAGTCCAGCCTCGCGGAGGAGCTGCTGAATGCGGCCGATGTCGCGGCCGACGGCACGATGCGCCAGCGCACCGTCGTGCTCTTCGGCGAGGAGGGGACCTCCGACGCCCGCCTGACGCGCCTGCGCGACCTGCTTCGGAGCGGCGGCGTGCGCGAGATCGTCATCCGCCGCGCCCCGACGCTCCGCGGCGCGGCCCCCGTCCCGGAGGGGCGCCCATGACGCCGCCCGGCGCTCCGCCTTCGACGTCGCTTCCGCCCTGCCTGCGCCCGCCCGCCGTGGTCCGCGAGCCCGAGGAGGACGGCCTTCCGTGGAACGAGCGGCACCTGCAGTGCATCTGGGCCGACGCTCGCCTGCGCCCCGCGCTCGCGACGACGGGCGGCCTGCCGGTGCGCGTCCTCGACCCCGGCCGCTGGAACGGCGGCGGGGGCCCCGACTTCCGCGGCGCCGTCGTCGAGATCGGCGGCGCCGTCCGCCGCGGCGACGTCGAGGTGCACGTCCGTGCCGGCGACTGGTTCGCGCACGGCCATGACCGCGACCCGGCGTACCGCGACGTCGTCCTGCACCTGGCCTGGTATCCGCCCGTTCCGGGCGAGGCCGCGCCCGAGGTTCCGCTCGCGCTGCTGCGCGACGCGATGCGCGACCGTCCCGGCTTCTCCTTCGACCAGATCGATCCCGCCTCCTATCCGCGCCCCGCGGGGTCGGACCTCGCGCGCCCCTGCCGCGACGCCCTGCGAGGGGCGGCGCCGGCCGAGGTCGCCGCGCTCCTCGAGCGCGCCGGGCGCGCGCGCCTCGCCCGCAAGGCGCGCGAGCTGGCCGCGCGCGCCGACCGCGCCGGATCCCGCGTCCAGGCGTTCTACGAGGAGACCCTCGCCGCGCTCGGCTTCCGCGCCAACGCCGCCCCGATGCGCGCCCTTGCCCGGTCGATGCCCGCCGCCGAGCTGGCGGCCGCGTCCGACGACGCCGCGCGCTACGCGCTGCTGCTCGGCCGCGCGGGGCTGCTGCCGGAGGAGGGCGCGCGCGGCCTGCCGGCGGACTGGATCGCGGGGATCTGGGGCGCCGCGTTCCGCGCGGGCGCCTCGCAC
>CAMOEO010000260.1 GCA_946612175.1 uncultured Verrucomicrobiota bacterium | reverse complement strand
CCCGCCGCGCGCGCCGCGGCCCAGAGCGCGAGCTCCGCGGAGAACTCCTTCCTCGTCGTCTCCGAGGCGGCGCCGCCGCCCTCCGCCGCACGATGCGCGGCGGCGCGCGAGCGCAGGGCGGCGGCATACCGCGCCAGCGTCTCCGCGACCTCGTCCGGGAGGCCGCCGGCCGGCAGGCCCTCGACGAACGCCGCGTCCCGCTCGCACGCCAGGGCGGCCTCGCGGGGCGGAAGCGGGGAGAGCGTCTCGAACCACTGCCGGTCCGCGTTCGCGGCCAGGGCGTTGACGAGGCGCTGGACCGCCGGGGCCTTCGACGCGGCGGGGTCCGGCGCGAGCCACACGGCGTCGTCGAAGAGCAGCGCCGCCGCATCCGGCCAGCAGGCGCCGAACTCCGGAAGGACGACGCCCGCGCCCGCGGCGTCGTGGAGCGTGCGCGCCTGGACCTGCGCGAGGATGCCGCCGAGCATGCGCAGGCGCTCGGCCTCGGCCGGGCCGGCGACCCCTCCCCCGGCGGAGAGGGCGCGCGCCGTCGCGAGGAGCCCGCTCTTCAGCGCCGCCAGGTCGTCGCGAAGGTCGGACGGGACGCCGGAGAGGTCGAGCGCGCCGAGCGCAGCGAGCTGGTCCTCGATCGTCGGGACGACATCCGCCGGCGCCGGTTCCGGGCCCAGCGCGGCGCGCCGTTCGACGCCGCGCCGCTCCGCCTCCAGCAGCGCCCGCATCGCGCGCTCGACCGCCTTCCGCGCCGCCGCCCGGCCCGCCGGGGAGGGATTCGCCGGCGCCGGCGCGGAAGCCGGCCCGCCCGGCGGAGGCGCCGCGAAGGCGAACGAGGCGAAGAAGAGCGATGTCGCCAGAAGAAGCGACATCGGACGGAGGAGCGGACTCGGGCAGGAGGACGGAAGGCGTTTCATGACGGGCGGAATCCTACCAGAACCCCTTGGAAACGGCAACCGCCCCATCCACCAGCCGCGCCGGTCGGGTTGCAAGCCGGAGCGGCGTTGTGGTATCCTCCGCCGCATCTTGACCCGCACGGCCGCGTTCCGTGCCTATCCCCCGGTTTCCGCCTTTCATGAAGAAGCATTCCCCCTCCGCCGCCCCGCGCGGCCCGCGCACGAAGCTGCGCACGTTCGCCGACTACCGCGAGGACGCGTTCGCGCGCCGCGTCGTCGGCATCCTCTCCCTCTCCCGCGGCGGCGTCGGATTCGTCGCGCCCGACGGCGGGGGCGACGACATCCTCGTCCCCGAGGAGCGCGTCGGCGCGGCGCTGCCGGGCGACCGCGTCGAGCTGGCGCTGCTCCCGCCCGAGCGCGGCTCGTCGCGCGTCACGGGGCGCGTGGTGCGCGTCGTCGAGCGCGGCGCGCGCGACGTCGTCTGCACGCTGCGCCGCACCGGCCGGCACTGGACCGCCGTCCCGCTCGTCCCGTTCGGCGGACGAACGTTCCATGTCGAGGATCCGGGCGCGGCGCGGGAGGACGACCGCGTGGTCGTGCGCTTCTCCGCGTGGGACAACCCGCAGCTCAACCCCGACGCGGTGGTGACGGGCGTGATCGGCGCCGCGGAGAACCCTTCGCTCGACACGCTCGCGGTGGAGCGCGAGTTCGGACTGCCCGGCGCCTTCCCGGACGCCGTCGTCGAGGAGGCGCAGCGCG
The DNA here is from genome assembly GCA_946612175.1 of uncultured Verrucomicrobiota bacterium. GTDB lineage: Bacteria > Verrucomicrobiota > Kiritimatiellia > RFP12 > UBA3636 > UBA3636. The sequence goes on along the minus strand of CAMOEO010000260.1, from coordinate 2,918 downwards.
TCTCGGAGCGGCTGGGCGCGGCGGGCCCGCGCGAGGACCTGCGCGCGGAGACGATCGTCACGATCGACCCGCCCTCGGCGCGCGACTTCGACGACGCGCTCTCGCTCTCCGTCGACGACAGGGGCCGCCGCGTCCTCGGCGTCCACATCGCCGACGTCTCGCACTTCGTCCGGCCCGGCTCGGCGCTCGACGCCGAGGCGCGCGAGCGCGGCACGAGCGTGTACCTCGTGGACCGCGTGATCCCGATGCTCCCGGAGCAGCTCAGCAACGGCGTCTGCTCCCTCGTCGAGGGCGAGGACCGGCTGGCGTTCTCTGCGTTCCTGACGTTCGACGCCTCGGGCGCGATGGTCGGGCGCCGCTTCGCGAAGAGCGTCATCCGCTCCTCGCGCCGCCTCACGTACGCGCAGGCCCTCGGCATGATCGAGGCCGCGGACGAGCCCTCGGACGCCGTCGCGCGCCTCGTCCGCGCCCTCCATTCCCTCTCCCAGCAGCTGCGCCGCAACCGCTTCGCGCGCTTCTCGCTCGACATCTCGTCGCCCGAGCTGGAGGTGACGCTCGACGCCGACGGGCGCATGACGGGCGTCGCGCCGGCGGAGCACAACGTCGCGCACGAGCTCGTGGAGGAGGCGATGATCGCCGCCAACGAGGCGGTCGCGACGGAGCTGGCGTACCGCCGCATCCCGCACCTGTGCCGCTTCCACGACGTCCCGGACGCCGAGAAGATGGACGCCCTCGAGGCCTCCCTCCGCGCGCTCGGCATCCGCACCGGCGCGCTGCGCGACGCCGGCTCGCTCGTGCGCCTGCTCAAGGCCGTGCGCGGGACGCCGCTGGAGTACTACGTCTCGATGATGGTCCTCAAGAGCATGAAGCGCGCCGAGTACAGCGCCGACGAGGAGGGGCACTTCGGCCTCGCGAAGCGGTACTACAGCCACTTCACCTCGCCGATCCGCCGCTACCCCGACCTCGTGCTGCACCGCCAGCTCGCCGCGCTGCTCGCGGACGACCGCGCCGCGCAGCCCTCCGTCGAGGAGCTCCGCGCGATCGCGCGCTCCTCCACCTCGACCGAGTTCCGCGCCGACCAGGCGGAGCGGGCGCTCGTGGAGATCAAGAAGTTCCGCTTCCTCGAGGAGCGCCTCGCCGCGGGCGACCCGCCGGAGCGCGAGGGCGTCGTCGTGAAGTGCCTTCCGTTCGGCGCGTTCGTGGAGCTGCCCGACCTGATGGTCGACGGCATGGTCCACGTCTCGACGATGTCGTCGCACTTCGTCCGCTTCGACCGCGACCGCGAGCGCCTCGTCGCGCCCGGGGAGTTCGACATCGGCCCCGGATCCCGCGTCCGCGTGCTCGTCACGGCCGTGCACTTCGACGACCGCCGCATCGACTTCAAGATCGTCGACTTCCGCCCGGACGCCCGGAAGGCCGCCGCCCCGGAAGCCCCCGCGCCGCGGCCCGCGCCCGTCCTCTCCTCCAAGGACGTCCGCCACGAGGAACGGCGCGCCCGCCGCTCCGGGAAACGCGCCGGCGGCGAGGTGGCCCCCTCCCACCTGACGCGCTCCGCCCGCAAGGCGAAGGCCGCGGAGACACCCCCGAAGAAGCCCGCCGGCGGCGCCCCGAAGAAGCGCAAGGGCGCCCCGAAGAAGCGCAAGGGCGCCCCGAAGAAACGCAAGGGCGCCGGCGGGAAGGGCCGGAGATAGGGCCTCAGAGGGACATGCCGCCGTCGACGGGGATGTCGGCGCCGGTGACGTAGGAGCAGGCGTCGGAGCAGAGCGCCAGGACGATGCCCGCGCAGTCCTCCGGCGTGCCGAAGCGCTTCGCGGGAATGGTCTCGCGGAGCGGGTCCGCGAAGGCGGCGTCGGAGAGGACCTTCGCGTTGCGGTCGGTCGCGATGACGCCGGGCGCGACGGTGTTCACCGTGACGCCCCGGGCGGCCCATTCCTTCGCCGCGGTGAGCATGAGGTTCCTCTGCGCGGCCTTGACGGCGCCGTAGATCGCGAGGCGCGGGGCGGGGTGCGCCTGGTTGACGCTCCCGATGGAGACGATCCGGCCCCAGCCGCGCGCGGCCATCCGCGGCGCGAACGAGCGGACGAGCGCGAACGAGGAGCGAAGGTTCGTGCGGACCATGCGCTCGAACTCCGCATCGTCGAACTCCTCGACGTGGCCGTAGCTTTGCACGGAGGCGTTGAGGATCAGGACGTCCGCGTCCGCGCAGTCCTCCGCGAGGCGGTCGCAGGCGGCCGCGTCGCCGAGATCGGCGACGCGCGGCTCGGCGTCGATGCCCTCCGCGCGGGCGGCGGCGACGGCGTCGCGCAGCGCGGGCGAGTCCGATGCGCCGTGGAAGAGCACCTTCGCGCCGGCACGGCCGAGCGCGAACGCGATCGCGCGGCCGATGCCGCGGGAGGAGCCGGTGACCAGCGCCGTCCTGCCTTGCAGGCGGTACATTAGAAGTACCCTCCCTTCTCGATGATCTCCGAGATCGTGTCGCCCTGGCGGACCCAGGAGAAGATGTCGGTCTCGTTCTTCTCGATGCCTTCTGCGCGCTCGAGGACGTCGCAGGCGATCTCGCGCGGGATGCAGAGCACGCCGTCGATGTCGCCGAAGATGATGTCGCCCGGACGGACCGTGACCTTGCCGACCTTGATCGGCACCTGGTAGTGTGTGATCATGCAGCGGCCGAGCGAGCCGTTCGAGGTGCGGTAGCGGTAGAACACGGGGAAGTCCTGCTCGAGAATCTGCTTCGTGTCGCGGATGCCGCCCGCGATCACCGCGCCGCGGATGCCCTTGGTCTTGGCGGTGGCGGTCATGACGCCGCCCCAGAGCGAGGCCTCGACGTCGGCGCTCGTGTCCCAGACGACGACGCCCTCGGGCTTGAAGTCGTCGAGCATCTGCGCGCGGAACGTCATCTCGCCCTCGATCATCACGTT
>CAMOEO010000259.1 GCA_946612175.1 uncultured Verrucomicrobiota bacterium | reverse complement strand
TGTTAGCTGTTAGCTGTTCGTTGTTCGCTGTTGGCTGTCTTTTTCAGGCGCGCGAGGCCTTGTTCCTCGTCGGCCTTGGCGAGGTCGGCGGCGATCCGCAGGCGGACGGCGTAGGCGAGGACCGCGGCGGCGGAGAAGGGGTCGAGGCCCGCCAGCTCGAGGGTCTGGTCCCAGCGCAGGCGCGCGAGGGCGCGGTGGCGGCGAAGGGGGTCCGGCTCCTGGAAGGCGGCCGCGACGCCGGCCTCCACGGCGGCGCTCCAGCCCCCGTGCGGGCGGAGCCAGCGCGAGGCGTCGGCCTCGCCGAGGCGCGCCGCGCGGGCACGGGCTACGGCGTTGCGCAGCTGCGTCTCGCGGTCGCGCCACGCCGTGACGAACGGGTGGTCCGACGGACCGTCCGAGAGCAGCGCGCCGAGCGCCGCGAGATCGGCGGCGCCGAGGTTGCCCTCGGCCGCGGCGAGCAGCGCCTCGGGCGCCATCGGCGGCGGGGCGCCGAAGGCGAAGGAGGGAAGGGTCGAGGCGAAATACTCGTAGGACATGGCTAGTCGCCGAAGGCGAGCTTGGCGAGGGACGGGCGGACGACGCGGGAGAGCGCCTCCATGACCGCCTCGTCGGTGAAGTCGTGCTCCACGCGGCCGCCGTCGAGAAGGACGCGGATGCCGGCCGTGACATCGGAGTCGGGGGCGATCTTCAGCCCTTTTCCGACCTCGTCGGCGAGGCGGGCGCGGGCGTACTCCGCGAGCGCCTTCGCCTGGTCCTCCGGGACGCGCAGCTCGGCGGCGCCGCCGGCGGACTTCGCGGCGAGCTCGACGTAGCGCTGGAGGAAGGCGGGGTCGGCGAGCGTGGCGCGAACGTCCTTGCGCAGCACGCGCTCGAGCGTCTCCTGGATCGCGGCGCCGACCTGGAGCCGGACGTCGCGCGCGGCCTGGCGGAGCGAGGCCTCGGCGCGGGACTGGAGCGTGGCGGCGTCCGCCTCCGCGGCGGCGCGGGTCTCGGCGGCCTTCCGTTCGGCCTCGGCGACGACATCCGCGGCCTTCTTCTCGGCCTCGGCGACGATTTCGGCGGCGCGGGCCTCTGCCTTGGCGACGCCTTCGGACTGGATCTTGTCGAGAAGCGACTGCAGTTCTTCTGCCATGGGGGAATCTCCTGGTGCGTCCCCGCCGATGGCGGAGACGGCCCTGCATTCTGCCACAACCGCCGCGGGATTTCAACCGAAAAGCCGCGGCTGGGGCGTTGCGCCCATGCGGGACGGCGGGGGCGTTACGGCTCCTGCCGCGGGGCGGCGGAGAGCTCGTCGAGGAGGGCGGCGGCGGAGAGGCCGGAGAAGGCCTCGGCTTCCTCGCGGACGGCCTGCGCGGACTCGGGGGCGGCGCCAGGGGCGTCGTCGCCGTCGGAGACGACGGTCGGGGTCACGAAGATCAGGATGTTCGTGCGGCGGGACTCCTCGGCGTCCCAGCGGAAGAGCCAGCCGAGCAGCGGGATCGAGCCGAGGACCGGGACGCGGCGGCGGACCGTGGTCTTGTCGGAGCGCGTGAGGCCGGCGATGACGATCGTCTCGCCCGTGCGGGCGGTCTGGATCGTCTTGACCATGCGCTTGGAGATGGTCGGCGCGTAGTCGGACGAGTTGCCGCCGGAAGTGACGGCCTCGATCGAGGGCTCGAGCTCCATCTGGACGCGGCCGTCGGGGACGACGTGGGGGGTGAGGGAGAGCTTGACGCCGACGTCGTAGCGGGTGATCGTCTGGACGACGTCCTTGTCGCCGCCGGTGCCGGTGACGGTGGACTCCGTCATCGGGATGTTGTCGACGATGGAGACCTGGGCGGGGACGTTGTTCTCGGCCGAGATGGCGGGGCGGGCGAGGATGCGGACGCCGGAGGCCTGGCGGATCGCGTCGAGGTTGAAGGCGCCGATGGTGGTGCCGGCCTTGTTGACGATGCCGGCGGTGAGGCCCTCGGGGAACATCTGCGTGCCGACGACGGAGGCCAGGGTCAAGTCCGCGGCGGTCTCGGCGTTGGGGTGGGAGCCGCCGCCGAAGGCGTTGCCGTGGTAGGTGCCGGCGGCGTTGAACTGGAAGCCGAGCGTCTCGGCGTCGCCCTCCTGCACCTCGGCGATCACGACGGAGATGCGGACCTGGCGCGGACGGACGTCGAGCGTCCGGACGAGGTCCTCGACGGCGCGGAACTCCTCGGGGGTGGAGGCGAGGACCAGGAGCGCGTTGGCGCGGGGGGAGGCCTCGACGGCGAGGCGGCGCGCGTGCTCGGGGTCGGGATTGCCGGCGGCGTACTTCTCGAGCAGCGTCGTGAGGCTCTTGGCGAGATCCTCGGCGCGGAGGTAGTCCAGCAGGATCGGGCGCAGCGCGGAGCGGTCGGCCGGCGGCGCGACGTCGAGCCCCGCGAGCAGCTCGCGGACGCGGTCGACCTGGCGCCGGGAGCCGGTGACGAGAAGGCGGTTGGAGCGGGAGACGGGGATGATGGTCGGGGGCGTGAGGGCGGGGAGGACCGCGCCGCCGGGCGCGCCGGAGGGGAGGCGGTCGAGCAGCTGGCGGGCGCGCGTCTGGCTCTCCGCGAAGGAGGCGGCGAGCTCGCGCGCGATCTGGTCGGCGTCGGCGTGCTCGAGCGGGAGGATCTCCGTGACGCGGGCCATGCCGGGCCGGTCGAGGCGCTCGACGAGGGCGAGGACGCGACGGACGCCCTCGGCGGTGTCGGAGAAGACAAGGTGGTTGGTCTCCTGCAGGACGGCGAAGGCGCCCTTGCGGCGCGTCTGCGCCTCGAGCATGTCGCGCATGTCGGCGGCGGAGACGTTCTCGAGCCGCAGCAGGTATGTGACGAGGCCGTGCTCGGGCAGGAGCGCGGGCTCGGTGACGACGGTGCCCATCCCGGCGCCCTCGCGCTCGGGGGCGCGCAGGACGCGCTGGGTGCCGTCCGCCTCCGGCACGAGCGTGAAGCCGGAGGCCTCGAGCGCGGTGGCGAAGACGGCGAAGGCCTCCTCGCGCGAGACGGGGCGGGAGAAGACGGAGACGGAGCCCTCGGCGCCCTCGGAGACGGCGATGCGGCGCCCCGTGAAGTCGGCGACGATCTGCGCGAAGACGCGGACGTCGACCTTGTCGAAGTTCAGCGCGATGAAGTCGCCGCCGGGCTCGGCGGCGGCGGCCTCCGGGGCGGCGGCCTCCCGCTCCTGGGCGGGAAGGCGCGGGGCGGCGGCGAGGAGCAGCAGCGCGGCGGCGGCGAGGAGGGGGAGGCGGGGCTTCATCGGCGGGAGGGGCGGCGGGGCCGGCTAGCGGATCACGCCGCGCTGGGTGGAGAGGAAGAAGTCGACGACCTCGCGCACCTCCGGCAGGTCGGGGACCTGCGCGCGGATGGCGGCGACGGCGTCCGTGACGTTGAGCCCGTCGTGGCAGAGCAGCTTGTAGGCGGAGCGCAGCGCGTCGATCGTCGCCTTGGGGAAGCCGCGGCGCGTGAGCCCGACGACGTTGACGCCGTGGGCCGCGGCGGGGTGGCCGTCGGTGATGAAGTACGGCGCGGCGTCCTGCTTGAGCAGCGAGCCGCCGCCGATCATCGCGTGCGCGCCGATGCGGACGAACTGGTGGACGCCGACGAGACCGGAGATCACCGCCCAGTCGCCGACCTTGACCTCGCCCGCGAACTGGGAGCCGTTGGAGACAATGACGTGGCTACCGAAGACGCATCCGTGCGCCAGGTGGCTGTAGGCCATGATCAGGCAGTCGTCGCCGAGGATCGTCGACTCGCCGTCCTTCGTGCCGCAGTTGATCGTGACGCACTCGCGCAGGACCGTGCGGGCGCCGACCTTCACGAACGTCCGGTTCCCCTCCTTGAACTTGAGGTCCTGCGTCTTGCCGCCGATGTGGGCGAACGGGAAGACCTGGCACTGCGGGCCGAGGGTCGTCGCGCCGTCGACGACGGCGTGGGCCTGGATCTCGCACCCGTCGCCGAGCTCGACGTCGGGGCCGATCACGGCGTAGGGTCCGATGGAGACGTCCTGCCCGATCCGGGCTTCGGGGGCGACGACGGCGGTGGGGTGGATGTTCGTCATGGGGCTAGGTCCGGGGAACGAGGAGGAAGGAGAGGGTCGCCTCGGTGGCGACCTTGCCGTCGACGGTGATGACGCCCTTGGCCTTGCCCATGTTGCGCATGCGCTGGACGAGGGTGGTCTCGATGCGGAGCTGGTCGCCGGGGACGATCTTGCGGCGGAACTTGGCGCTCTCCACCGACGCGAGGATCGTGTCGTAGGCCCGGGCGCCGCCGGTGGCGTCCTCCGTCGTCGCGGAGAGGCACATCAGCCCGCACGCCTGCGCGATCGCCTCGATGTGGAGGACGCCGGGCATGATGGGGTTGCCGGGGAAGTGCCCCTGGAAGAAGGGCTCGTTGACCGTGGCGTTCTTGATCGCGACGAGGTGGCGGCCGTCCTCCGACGCCTCGAGGACGCGGTCCACGAGGAGGAAGGGGTAGCGGTGCGGGAGGAGCTGCTGGATGCGGTCGATGCCGTAGGAGAGGGGCATGGCGGGGGGTGGTTCGGGGGAATAAAAATGGCGGAGAGAGGGGGATTCGAACCCCCGGTTCCAGTAACCCGGAACGAC
>CAMOEO010000258.1 GCA_946612175.1 uncultured Verrucomicrobiota bacterium | reverse complement strand
CACGGAGTACTCCCCCCGGCGCTTCGCGCCACCCCCCTCTCGGAGGGGGGCAGGCAGAGCGCGGAGCGGGCGGCGCGAGGTTTGGACTCTGCGTTCTCTGCGCTCTCTGCGTGAGGTTTCTCCTCCGCGCCCTCCGCGGACTCTGCGTGAGGTTTCTCCTCCGCGTTCTCTGCGCTCTCTGCGTGAGGTTTCTCCTCCGCGTCCTCCGCGGACTCTGCGTGAGGTTTGGACTCTGCGCCCTCTGCGTGAGAATTCTCCTCCGCGCCCTCTGCGTGGGAATCCTCCACAGGACTCTGCGTGGCGGGGCGGAGCGAGCGGTCGGCGGAGATGCGGTAGCGCTCCAGGACCCTCGGCGTGGCGGAGCGCATCTCGGCGACGTCCAGGACGATCCGCTCGTCGAAGTCCTTCGTCCCCATGAGCCCGAGCTCGACGAAGGGGCCGGGCGCCGCGTCGAGGAGCTCCGCGAGGTGCCGAAGGTTGCGCACCTCGACGCCGCCCACGGTGTGGACGAACTTGCGCTCCCAGTCGAAGTAGCCCTCCATCGAGAGGTCCGGCAGGACGGTCGAGACGGCGACGATCTCCTCGTCCGGAGCCGAGCGCGTGCGGTTGAGGCCGACGCGGTCGTTCCAGTAGCGCAGCTTCGACTCGGACTGCCAGTTCCACGAGACGGTCGTGAAGACCATGCCGCCGAAGACGAGCCAGTCGGCCGCGTCGTTGTAGACGTAGCGGCGGTGGCGCGGGAGCGAGCGGAAGACGCGCGCCGTCGCGCGCACCTCCTCGCCGTCGCGCAGCAGCAGCACCGGCACCTCGTCGCCGATCTGGTGCATGTAGAACGGATACGCGAGCGAGCGCGGCACGTTGCCCGGGAGGCGCACCTGCCCCTTGTTCGAGACCGGGAGCCCGTCGACCGCGAGCAGCACGTCGTTCGTGCGGAACGGCCCCGCCGCGTCGTAGTCGCCCGCCTCGACGATGCGGACGCCGGTCCGCCCCTCGCCCATCCTCCAGAAGCGCCGCTCGGCCTCGCTCTCCATCGGGAGCCACGAGAAGTTCTCCTGCCAGAAGCCGTCGCGGCGGCCGTCGGCCACGTCGTCGAGGAAGTGCCGGACGATCTCCGCCGGGACGATGTAGTTGAGCGACTCGCCCTCCTTGTTGCCCTGGAAGGCGACGCCCGCGACGCGCCACGTCCGCATGTCGAAGACCGGGCCGCCGCTGTTGCCGGGGTTGATCGCGGCATCGACCTGCACCGCCAGGAGCGTCGTCCAGCCGTGCGAGTAGCGGTGGTCCTCGACGCGGGAGACGATGCCGCGCGTGTAGGAGATGCCGTCGCCGCCCATCGGATAGCCGACGGCGAGCACCTCCGACTGCTCCGCCGGCGTCTCGCCGAGCGCGGCCGGCTCGATCCCCTCCATGAACGCCGCGTCCGCGACGCGGACGAGCGCCAGGTCGCAGTCGTCGTCGACGAACTCGATCTCGCCGTGGAAGAAGGCGTCCGTGTCGTGGCGCCGCACGCGCAGGAAGGTCGCGTCCGCGACGACGTGCGCGCAGGTGAGGATGCGGCCGGGCGCGATCACGACGCCCGTGCCGCTCGAGCTGCGCGTCGACTTGGTCTTCCACGGCTGGACGAAGTCCGGCGCGGCGGACTGCACCTCGATCTTGACGACCGCGCGGAACGACGGCGGGGCGGCGGGGGCCGTGCCCTCGGCGGCGAGGGTCTGGCCGGGGCGGAGCCCGGCCATCAGGACTGCCAGAAGGAGGAGGGGGCGTTTCATGGGGAGGGAGGAGGGGGGCGGGGGCTAGCCGACGCGAACGGAGTCGGGGAGGTCGAAGCCGGCCTCGGAGACGGCGGCGAGGAGGGATTCGGCGAGCGAGGCCGGGGTGCGATGGTCGAGGCGCGCCTGGTAGGACGGGATGAGGCGGTGGTTGAGGACGGGGACGGCGACGGCGCGGACGTCGTCGAAGCCCACGGACGGGCGGCCGTCGAGGAGCGCGAGCGCGCGGGCGGCCTCCGCCATCGCGATGGCGGCGCGCGGCGAGGCGCCGTAGCGGACGTACTTGCGCACGTCCTCCGGCGCGAGCGGGGAGTCCGGGTGCGAGGCGGCGACGAGGCGCGCGATCCACGCGGCGACGGGGCGCGGCAGGACGATGCGCGAGACGACGTCGAAGCAGCGGCGCAGCGTCTCGGCGGGCATGCGCCACTGCGCGCGCGGCGGCTCGCCGTGGCGGCGCGTGGCGAGGATGTCGGTCATCGTCTCGGGGTCGAGGTCGCCCACGAGGACGCGGAAGAGGAAGCGGTCCAGCTGCGCCTCGGGGAGCGGGTAGGTGCCCTCCAGCTCGATCGGGTTCTGGCTCGCGAGGACGAAGAACGGGTCGGGCAGCGGGCGCGTCGTGCCGAGAAGCGTGACGGAGCGCTCCTGCATCGTCTCGAGCATCGCGGACTGTGTCTTCGGGGAGGCGCGGTTGATCTCGTCGGCGAGGAGGATGTTGCAAAAGACGGGCCCCGGCTGGAAGACCATTTCGCGGCGGCCGTCGGCGGCGGTCTGGAGGATGTGCGCGCCGAGGATGTCGCCGGGCATGAGGTCGGGCGTGAACTGCACGCGCTTGAAGTCGAGCTGCAGGACGTCGCCCACGGCCTTCACGAGCGCGGTCTTGCCGAGGCCGGGCAGGCCTTCGAGAAGGATGTGGCCGCGGGCGAGGATGCCGGCGAGGACGAGCCGGTGCAGCTCGTGGCGGCCGAGGAGGATGCGGTCGAGCTCGGCGAGCGTGCGCTCGAGCGCCTCGCGGACGGGGGCGATCTCCTCCGGCGAAGGGAGGACGGGCGGATTGGGTTCGTTGGGGGTATTCATGGGAGATGTCAGGTTGAAGGGGGTGAAGAGGTTGAAGGGGTTGAAGGGTTGAAGAGGTTGAAGAGGTTGAAGGGTTGAAGGGTTGAAGGGGGGGCGGGCTCTGCGGTCGCCGCGTTCTCTGCGCGAGGTGCGGATGTGGCGTGGATCGGCGCCGGGAGATCGACAAGAACGCCGTTGGTCACATCGAACGGTCCCCTGCGCCAGCGGTAGGAAAGAATCGATTCGGGCGTGGCGGACGGTGGATGTGCGTCGCGAACCGCGAATCGTCCGGATTGCATCGTCGCGATGCGGGCTTGATCTTCCGGCGGGATTTCCGGCCCGCGTTCGGGCGGCAGCAGTTCGATCGTGCGGAAGAACCGGTCGCCGCGGAAAACGCGGGCGGTGCCGTCCGAAAAATCGAGGTGTCCGCCGGACCGCCACGGCCAGGCCATCCGGTCGACGTAATGGCACATCCAGATTCGGTCCCGGTTGCGAACGTAGAGCCGGATGTCGGCGCTGGGCGCGTCGCGTCCGTCGGCCATGACGCGCAGCAGACAGTATTCGCGGCCGTCGGGGGTGAATCCGCGGTCCAGAATGCGCTCGTGCCGTGAATCGAAACAATCGGCGACGAACAGGATCGCGGCGACGGCCGCGACAGTCCAGCCCCCTCCAACGACGGTGCGGACCGCGCCGCCTTTGCACCTGACAAGGCGCACGATGCCGCCAACGAGAAGCCACAGGGGCGCGACGACAAGAAGAACGGCGATCGCGACGACGAGAAGGACGCAGAGAAGAATCACTGGGGCGAAGGTCACGGCCGGTGTTTCCTTTCGTGCTTGGCGGGGGTGTTCGGGATTGTCACAAAGCCCGGGGGCTGCATGCCGCCCGGGGTCGGCGCGATGTCTTCCGGCGACGGCAGCGCCGGCTCGGGGGTGTTTGCAGGGGTTTCGTGCGTGTTCATGGGAGGAGTGGGGGTTGAAGGGGTTTACAGTTGAAAGGGTAAAGGCGGCGGGGGGGACGTGTCAGCCGCGCAGAAGGAAGATCGCCAGCAGGATTCCAAGGATGGCGCCGAGGATGTATCGGACGATTTCCGTCCGGCCGAGACCGGCCTTGCGCGGACGGAGTCCCGCGCGCTCCAACACGGCTGCCAGCGTTTCCTTGCCCGCAGCCTCGACAATCTCGTTTCCGAGTTCAGCCGAGAAGAAGCCGTCCGTCAGGATCAGGAGCCCGTGCGGAACGAACGCGAATTCGTTTCCGAACGCGCGCCACGGTTTCTTCACACGCAGAGAATCCCCCTGGACGATCTCCATCGTTTCGTCGGTCGCCCGGACCGTCGTCGGCTCCGAGAAGGCGCCGTTATTCTCCATCGCGTCGAGGATCCGGCGGATCGTTGTGTTCCGATAGAACGGAAGCCAGACCGCGAAGACGAGGCAGAGCGCGCCGAGCGCCGCGAGCAGGCGTCCGTTCGACGAGGTTGTCGTGGCGTAGACGACGAACGCGAAGACGGCGACGACGGCGTAGCACCATTCGGGGCGCACGCCGTGCGAGCGCAGCCGCTGCCAATTCCGGAGGATGGCGGCCGTTTCTTCGCGCGTGTTCGTTTCGGTGTGGGTGATGTCCATTTTTGGTGAGTCTTTCAGGTCGGCAAGGGGGAAGGCAGGAACGAGGGGATTGTCCACAAATCTCAATGGTTCAAAATCGTCCACAAAACCAAATCAAACAATCCTCCGCGCCCTCCGTGTTGGTAATGTGTTCCTCGTACACGACGCTGCGGGGT
>CAMOEO010000257.1 GCA_946612175.1 uncultured Verrucomicrobiota bacterium | reverse complement strand
CCGCGAGCGGCGAAGCCGCGACACCCGGCCGCAGCCGGCGTGCCGGCACCCCGCCCACAACCACTAACCACTAATCACTAACCACTGCCCTTGACCCCGCCCCCGCCCGCAATGAAACGCCTCGCCCTCCTCCTCCCCCTCTTCGTCCTCGCCGCGGGTTCCGTCTGGCTCGCCGCCGCGCAGGCGCGTGCCGCCGTCCCCAAACAAGAACTGCTCGACGCAGCCGAATCCCGCTGCACGGAAGAAGAACGCGCTTGGATCGGCCTGCTCTACAGCAACAACCCAATCGAGCGCGGCGGTGTTCTGGGATACTTTCGGGCGACCAACGCCGCCGCGAGAATCGCACTGCCGCGCGTTGCCGAGCTTCTTTCCGACGGCACGATCTGCGATCCGTTCAGGATGGCCTCCGTCGGCGAAGAGGCTGCCGGGCTGATTTCGCATATGGCCGAAAAGGGCGTGACGGAAGCCTTTGACGCGGCGGTGGCGGCTTCGACGAACCGCAACGCCCGCGTCCGGCGCAACGCCGTCTGGGCGTTCCCGTTAGTGCGCGGACGCGCCGCGACGAACGCCGTTCCCCACCTGCTTGCGCTTGTCCGCGACCGTGACCGGGAAACCCGCAACCGCGCGGCCCGCGCCCTTTCCGGCGTCAGGATGGAACCATTCGGAAACGATCCCGGACGTTGGATGCACTGGTACGAGCACAGCGACTGGAGCTCGCCCGACCGCCATTCGTACCGGTACTTTGCACTGTTCTCGGACGGCACGAGAGCCGGACCGCAAGTCCACGCTCCGCTCGACGCTACCCGGATCGGAACCTACACCAACGAATACTTCGAAGTCCGCTTTGCGCCCGGCCGCTTCGGGCGCATCGTCGAAGTGAAAAAACACGTGGGAGACCAGACGGTCTGGACCCGTTCCTACACCCCGAAGCAGTCTCAACCCGAACGAGACGAACTTTACTTGCCCTAGCCCCCTCCGCTCCGCGCGGGCGCGGCGCAGCCGCCGCCCGCCGCGGAGCGGCCTTCCCGGATTCCCAACCCCGCCGCATTCAGCATTCAGCATTGCCCCGCCCCCGCCCGCCATGAAACGCCTCGCCATCCTCCTCCCCCTCCTCGCCCTCGCCGCCGCGGCGAATCCGGAGGCGGTCCGATGAGCGTCGAACTCTCCTTCCGGGGGCGCTGCACCGACCCCGACAAACTGGAGGAACTCGTCCGCGCGGCCGCGGAGGAGTCCGGCGGCGCCACAATCGAAACCCCGTCCAAGACGAAACGCGTCGTCCGGTTCGGCGACCGGCTGCCCCTCGACCTTTCCTTCGGCCGCCTGCGAAAGGACGGTTCGCGTTCCGTGAAGGGATTCTGCCAGACGACGTTCGGCGGCCCCGGTCTCCACGCCGCCGTCGTCGACTTCGCGGACAAGCTCGGCCTCGACGAGCTTTCCTTCTCCGACGCAACCGGCTACGCCTCGCACCGCGACTTCGACCGCCTCGTCCGCGAAGCGTTCCTGCCCCAGCTCAAGGCCTTCGCAACCATCGCGGCCCGCTCCGAGGGCGACGGCTCCCCGCTCTTCTTCTGCTGGGACGGCGATCCGGACGGCTTCCACCCTGCTTCGCCGGGCGACGCCCTCTACACGCCGACCGGCGTCTTCCCGAAGACGGCCTGGCGCGACGCGCTCGCGCGCGACGGCGCCGCCGCGCTCGCGGACCGCGTCTTCCTCTGGCCGCACCGCCGGTTCGACGCGACCGCGCGCCGCAACCTCGCGCTGCTCCGCATCTGGACGGAGTGCGCGTTCCGCCCCTCTGCGGAAAGCGCCTCCGCCCGTGCCGACAACGACGCCGTCCTCGACCTCCTCGAAGCCGTCCGCGCGGAGGATCCGTCGCTGCCCCTTCCGCTCGCGTCCTACGCCGAGCTCTGCCGTCTCGCCGGGCGCGAGCCCGCCTTCGGCGCCGGCGCCTCCGCCGGTTCGTCCGCGCTGGACGAGCCGCCCGCCCCCGGATACCGCCGCGGTCCCGTCGACTGCTCCATCGCGGGCATCACGATCTCCCTCCCGCCGGGGTGGCACGTACTTCTCCGCCCGCCACTACGAACCCGGCTCCCGGTTCCCCCGCGAATGCGACGACATCCGCGGCTGCAACATCGTCGATCTCTCGATTCCGGCGGGGACGGTCCAGAAGAGGGGACTCGAACCGGTCGTCCGGCCCTTCCTCCTCGAAACGGCGGTCCGGCTCCGCGCCTTCTTCGCCGAGGCGGACCTGGACTCGACGATGTACCAGGAACGGGACTGGCCGTACTATCAGATCGGAACCGAATTCCCGACGCTTTCGTGGCTGACCTTCTACAGCCCCGCCGTCGTCCGGTTCTTCGGCGAAGACAAGTTCCGGCGTCTCCCGATCCGCGCGGAGCTCGGTCCGCACGGCGTCCTTCTGGAAGCGGGGACGGACCCCGTCGACGCCGACCTCCACCGCGCGGACAAGCTCGCCGCCGAAGCGATTCTCGGCATGGACTCCTTCCGCGTCCCGATGGCGTTCCCCATCGTCGACCGGCTGGATTTGGACTACCAGGAGTCCCGCGACAATCCCAGCTATCCGGGCGGAAAGCCCAAGCCGCCCAACCTCCACTTTCCTTCCTTCGACGCCCTCCGCGCGGAATTCGCCGCCCTCCACGCGGATTCCGCGGAGGGCGCGAAGGAGCCCGCCCCGTGAAAGCTCTTGCCCGCGAGCGGCGAAGCCGCGACACCCGGCCGCCGCCGGCGCGGCGGCACCCCGCCACGCCGTGCAACGCCGCCCGACCTGCCAAATGTCATTTTACAACAAAAATGGCTCTAACTTAATTTTGTTGATTTATTAGAGCCGGAAATATTCGTTTATTTGGCTTGTATTAATCATTCTTCTTGACTTTGAGACAAATATTTTGTATCGTAAGGCCTCGTTGACAAAACAAAGGGAACTTCAATGCTCATCGGACGGGAAGAGGAGACGCGCGATCTGCTGGACGCGCTCGACGAATACGAATCGCAGTTCCTCGCGGTCTACGGCCGCAGGCGGGTCGGCAAGACGCACCTTGTGCGCGAGGTGTACCGCGACCGGTTCGTATTCTGCCACGCGGGACTCGCCAACGCGGGGACGGAGGGGCAGCTGGAGGCGTTCCGGCAGTCGCTTTGCGACTGGCTCCTGCCCGACGGCTGCCCGACGTTCAAGGACTGGCACGACGCCTTCTACGCGCTCGTCGACGCGCTTCCGAAGGAGAAGCGGGAAAGCCGGGAGAAGATGGTCGTCTTTCTCGACGAACTGCCGTGGATGGACCGCCCCAAGTCGAATCTCATCAGCGCGCTGGAGCACGTCTGGAACCAGTGGCTCTCGGCGCGACACGACATCGTTCTCGTCGTGTGCGGCTCGTCGTCCTCCTGGATGGTGCGGAAGGTCTTCCGCGACCACGGCGGCCTCTACGGGCGCCTGAACCGGCAGATCCGGCTCGTGCCGTTCTCGCTGCGCGAGTGCGAACTTTACTGCGAGGCGCGCGGCCTGGCGCTTTCGCGGACGCAGATCCTCGACGCCTACATGGTCTTCGGGGGCGTGCCGTTCTACTGGAGCCTGCTGCGGCCGGGCGAAAGCGTCGCGCAGGCCGTCGACCGGCTCTGCTTCGCGCCGCGCGGGGAGCTCGCGGGCGAGTTCCGGCGCCTCTTCGCATCGCTCTTCCGGCGCCCCGAGCCCTACGCCGCGGTCGCGTCGGCGCTGGGCACGAGGAACTCGGGCCTCTCGCGCAAGGAGATCTCGGTCGCGTCGGGCGTCCCGAACGGCGGAACCCTCACCAAGATCCTGGAGGACCTGGAATGGTGCGGCTTCGTCCGGCGCGACATCCCGCCGGGCCGCAAGGAGCGCGATTCGGTCTACCAGCTGATCGACGCCTTTTCGCTCTTCCACCTGCGCTTCCTCGCCGGCGCGGCCTCGGGCGGGGACCCGCGCTTCTGGGAAGGCACCGCGGAGACGGGCGCGCGCCGCGCGTGGCGGGGTCTGGCGTTCGAGCGCGTCTGCCTCGTCCACGCCGAGCAGATCAAGCGCGCGCTCGGCATCGCGGGCGTCCACGTCCGCGCCTACGCCTGGCGGCGCGCGCCGGGCCCGGACGGAGCCCCGGGCGCGCAGGTCGACCTCGTGCTCGACCGCGCCGACGGCATCGTCGACCTCTGCGAGATGAAATGCACCGACGCCCCGTTCGCGCTCGACAAGGCGGGCGACGAGGCGCTGCGCAGGCGCGAATCCGCGTTCCGCGACGCGACAAAGACGCGCAAGGCGATCCACCACGTCCTCGTCTCCGCCGCCGGCCGCGCCCGCAGCCAGTACATGTGGTCGTTCCAGAACGTCGTCGCCCTTGACGACCTCTTCCGCGACGCCTAGCCCGCCCCCGCCGCTCCGCATTCGGGATTCAGCATTGACTCCCCCCCCCGCCTGCCATGAAACGCCTCGCCCTCCTTCTTCTTCTTCTTCTTGCGTTCCTCGCGCTCGCCGTCTGGCTCGTCGCGCGCGGGGGCGGCGCGCGGCGCGACCCCGTGGAGCGGCTCGTCACGGACATGGTGCCAATCCCCGGGCGGGACTACCGGATGGGCAAGTACGAGGTCAC
>CAMOEO010000256.1 GCA_946612175.1 uncultured Verrucomicrobiota bacterium | reverse complement strand
GGTTGCGCGCAGGATTCTAGCACATCTCCCGCGCGCGTGTCCACAAACCGCGCCGAGCCGGGGCTTCCGGGACTTCCGGGATGAACCGATGCGGGGGCTTCCGATTCGGAGCGAGACGTGCTAGAATGCCGGCCGTCAAGGGAGAACACCATGAAAGCAACTGCACTGCGCCTCTACGGCGCAAGCGACCTCCGTCTCGAACCGATCGAGCTCGCGCCCGCCGGCGAGGACGCCGTCCTCGTCGAGATCGTCACCAACTCCATCTGCATGAGCGACTGGAAGGCCGCCACGCTCGGTACGAAGCACAAGCGCGTCCCGAAGAACATCGCCACGAACCCCGTGATGATCGGCCACGAGGTCTGCGGCGTCGTGCGCGAGGTCGGCGCGCGCTGGCGCGACCGCTACCGCGTGGGGCAGCGCGTGAGCGTCCAGCCCGCGTTCAACCTCCCGGGCCGCGAGCTCGAGACGATGGGCTACGCCTGGCCGACGATGGGCGGCGACACCACCGCGATCCGCATCCCCGCCGAGGTGCTCGAGCAGGGCTGCCTCCTGCCCTGCGAGGGCGACGGCCCGTTCTTCGCGCGCTCTCTCGCCGAGCCCGTGAGCTGCATCGTGAGCGCCCTGCGCACGAGCTACCACAACGCCTTCAACTCCCACGTCCACCGCATGGGGCCGGAGCCGGGCGGCACGATGCTCCTCATGGCCGGCTGCGGCGCGATGGGCCTCGCGGCCGTCGACATCGCCTGCCACTGGCCGGAGGCGCGCCCGCGCCGCCTCGTCGTGACGGACGTCGACGAGGCGCGCCTCGCGCGCGCCGCCGCCGTGTTCGGCCTCCCCGCGCCGGTGCGCGGCGTCTCCTCCGGCGCCGTGAACGGCGTCGAGGTCCGCTTCGTGAACGTGCGCGGACTGGACGACCCCGTCGCCGCGCTCAAGGCGCTCAACGTCGACGCCGAGACGCGCACGGGCAACGCCACCGCGACCGGCGGCGGCTACGACGACGTCCTGCTCTTCGCCGCCGTCCCCGCCCTGATCGAGCAGAGCTCGGCCCTGATGGGCTTCGGCGGATGCCTCAACTTCTTCGCCGGCCCGACGGACCAGGGCCTCAAGGCCCCCTTCAACTTCTACAACGTCCACTACATGGGCCACCACTGCGTCGGCTCTTCCGGCGGCGACGTGAAGGACATGGCCGACTCGCTCGACTGGATCTCGCGCGGCATCCTCCACCCCGAGGTGATGGTCACGCACGTGGGCGGGCTCGACAGCGCCGCCGAGGCGACGCTCTCGCTGCACAAGGTCCCCGGCGGCAAGCGCCTCGTCTACACGCACCTCTCGCTGCCGATGACGCCGATCGACGACTTCGCGCGCCTGGGCGAAACCGATCCGCTCTTCGCCGACCTCGCCCGCATCTGCGCGGCGAACCGCGGCCTCTGGTGCGCCGAGGCGGAGAACCGCCTCCTCGGGTCGCCCGGGGAGCGGAACCCCGCCCCATGACACCCGTCAAGGGTCAGGGACGGTCGGCGCGGGCCGGGAGCAGGACGATGCGCCCGTCGGGCGCGTAGTCGACGACTTCGCCGTCGAAGTCGATGGAGTCGGCGAGGCGGAGGTATTCGGCGATGGTCATGCAGGCGGGCTTCCCCTGCGCCGCATCGCCGCCGAAAGCGGCTTCTCGACCGAGATCTACCTGTCCGGTCTCTTCCGCAAACGGTTCGGCGTTTCCCCCGGCGCCTGGCGCCGCGCCCATCGCGACGCCCGCGCCGACTCCCTGCCCGTCGATCCCTCCTAGCCCGCGCCGCCCGCGGCTCCCGCTGCCGGCCTTCGCAAGCGCACGGCCGTCCCGAACCCCTTGCGCGTCTCCTTGTCGATGCCGTCCGTCGGCGGCCCCCGTCGTCGCCTTGTCGGGCCCCTGCGATTCTGCTAGAATCCGCGTCATGAACACGATGATCGCAGCGCTGTCGAGGACCGCGAGATGAAGCGGAGCCTTCCCGCATTCTGCATTGTGCCTTTCGCATGGTGCCTTTCTTCCGCGGCGGCGGCCGAAGGGCTCGCGGACCGCTACGCGGGCGAGTTCCGATTCGCGGAGGACGGGCGCGAGCGGCCGGCGATCTCGAACGGGACGTTCCGGCTCGGAGGCCGCCCGGTCTTCTTCGTCGGGCCGTGGTTCTACAACGACACCCGGAAGGACTGGCCGCCGGAGAATCCCGACCCGCAGGGCGTCGGCCATTTCGCCTACCGCGAACCGCCCGGGAAGGACGTCTTCGAGCGCGTCGGCTTCAACGCCTCGCAGCTTTCGGCCGCGTGGAGCCTCCCCGGCCAGGCGCTCTACGGACTCGGCGTCGGGGACGACTGGCGGAAGGAGGAGGAGGAAAAGGCGGCGTTCTTCGGCCGCTTCGGCGACCAGCCGATGGTCGTCGACTTCGCCTTCGGCTTCGCCGGCGCGCTGAAGAAGCAGCGGCCCGACCTCTGGCGCGAGATCGACCAGAAGACTCCGCACTGGCACGAGTTCGTCCCGTTCTGCCCCGAGTCTCCCGAGGGCGACCGCTACTACCGCGCCTACCTGAAGGGCGGCGCCGTCTCGGCGCTGCGCGGCGGGGCGAACGTCTTCCTCTGGGAACTCTTCAACGAGTCCTCCTACCAGTGCCGCTGCCCCTCCAACGCCGTCGCGTTCGCGAAGGAGATGGAGGCGGCGTTCGGCACGATCGACGAAGCGAACCGCGCGTGGGGGACGGCCTACGCGGACTTCGGCGCCGTGGCGCGCGAGACGGACTTTTTCCGCCACCCGCGCCTCTGGCCGGACTACGCCAAGTTCCTCGCGCGGCGCTACGCGGCGATCCTCCGCGACTACGCCGACTTCGTCCGGTCGATCGACGCGCGCGGCGGCGTCTACTTCACGGAGCAGTCGTCCGTGAGCACCATCGAGAAGGAGCGCAACGCGTGCATGGACTACAGGCTCGTCGCCGACGCGCTCGACGTGCTCGCCCATGAGGGGGGCTTCCGCTACGGCCGCGGAGGGTCGGATCTCGCGTCCGCAAGCGCGATGGAGGACGTCGTTTTCGGTTCGTCCGCGGGGCATTTCCTCGACATGGACTTCTATCAGGCCCTTGCCCGCGGCGAGAAGCCCGTCGTGAACGACGAACTCTACTGCCAGCGCATCGAGCAAGGCCGGCGCGTCCCCAGCCGGCGCGAGGATCTGGCTACGTCGCACTGGGCGGAGGTCTTCCACGGCACGAGCGGCGCCTTCTCCTACTGCTGGGCCAAGCGCGCGTGGGAGTGGAAGGACATGGACGGCGCCCGCCGGATGGTCGAGAATCCGTCCTACAAATCGGCGCACCTCCTGAATCCCTACGCCTGGCCGCCGGAGGAGCTGGCGGGGTTCAAACAGTTCGTGGAGGAGCTGGAGCCGTTCCGCGACCGCATCCTCGACCTGCCTCGTTCGCGGAGCATGGCCGCGCCGAGCGTCGCCGTCGTCTTCTCCTATCCCACGGTGCGCATGCTGGGGCACGTCCGCATGGACTACCGGGAGCGGCTGCAGCGCTGGTACGGCGCGGTCCTCGGCGCGCACTATCCCGTGAGGATCGTCTTCGAGGAAGACTTGCCGGACGGGCTGCCTCCGAGCGTGCGGGCGCTCGTCGTGCCGTCCGCCCGCTTCGCCACGAAAGAGGGCGCGGCGGCCGCGAGCGCGCTGGCCGAGGGCGGCATGACCGTCGTTGCCGACCGCGACGCCTTTCTCCGCGACGAGCGCGGCGACCCGCTCCCGCCGCCGTCCGCGAAGATCGTCCGCCTCGACGCCGACGCCGACGCCTCCGTCGCGCCGCTCCTCGCCGCACTCGCGGCGAGCGGCGCCCGGCAGGACGCGACGCTCGTCCTCGCCGCCACCGGCCGCCCCCCGCGCGGCAGCGACGTCCAGGTCATCGACCGCGGCGACTTCAAGCTCCTCTACTTCGTCGCGTTCGGCGAGGACGCCACCCGGGGCGGCGTCCTGAAATGGAACGTCGCGGACGCCGGCGATTTCTTCCTCTCCGACCCGATCCACCGGCGGCTGCTCCTGAACGGCTCGAAGGAGACCTGGGACGCCGCCTCGCTCTCCAACGGCGTCTTCGTCGCCGTCCCGCCGCAGGAACGCGCGCTCTTCGTCCTCTCGCGCGAAGCGCCCGCGGCGGACTACGCGCGAGTCGACGAATCCGCGATGCGCGCGCTCCTCGCCGACGAGCAGGCGCGCGAGGCGCCCGCCCTCGCGGAGTTCGCGCGGCGGGCGGCGGAAGCGGCCGCGGCGCACGACGCCGCGCGCCGCTGGCCCGACGTCGACGCCGCGCGCTGCACGCCGATCCCGATCGCCGGCAGCGCGAACATGGCCTTTGCGGACGAGGTTGCGGGCGACCGGCGCGGCGGCTGGTTCGACCAGGGGTCCAACGACTTCGCGTCGATGCCCCTCGGACGCCTCGTCCTCGCCGGCGTGCCGTTTGAGATCGCCGACCCCGCCACGAACGGCGGCCGCGCCGCCATCGTCCTCTTCGGGACGAACCGCGACTTCTTCCCGGAGCGAGCGCCGGAGATTCCCGTCGGCCGCAAGGCGCGGCGGCTCTACTTCCTCCACGGCTACGGCTGGGACGAGACGCCGGGCGCGCCCGTCCTCACCTACCGCATCCGCTA
>CAMOEO010000255.1 GCA_946612175.1 uncultured Verrucomicrobiota bacterium | reverse complement strand
CGGCGTCCGCCCGCCGGCGCGGGAGACCGCGACGGAAACGGCGTCCGCCGCGCGCGCGGCGCGCTGCTCGATCTGCTCGAGCCAGATGCCCGCGGCCTCGTCCGCCCCGAAGCGGGTCCCGAGCTCGAAGATCCCCTGGCAGAGGTCGGGCAGCGTCCCGGTGCGGACGGCGAGGTGGCTGATCCGGCGCGCCGCCAGCTCGGCGTGCGCGGCCGACACCCCCGCCTCGGTGAGCAGGACGAGGGCCGGACGCGCCGCGGCGAGCGCATCGAAGTCGATCGAGCCGTCCGTGCCCATGACGACCGGAAGCTCCGCGAGCGACTCCGGGAAGTCGGTCGACGCCGAGCGCGCCACGAGGCGGTCTCCGAGGCCGAGCATGCAGACGGCCTCCGCGAGGCCGGCGTCGAGCGCGACGAGCCGCTCGCCCTCGGGGACCTCGGGCCGCGCCGTTTCGGCGGAGGGGGCGGAAGCGGGCCCCGCGTCGGGGGCCGCGTCCGCGCGGGCGCGGCGCTGGCGGGCCTGGACGGCCGCGACGGCGGCGAAGAGCGCCGCGACGAGGACGGCGAGGGAGAGCGTGCGGACGACGGGCTTCATACGGAGGAGGAGGACGCCCAGCGGCGGGATTCGAGGACGCGGACGGCGACGAACAGGCAGAACGCCGCGACCGAGACGCAGGCGAAGATCGGGCGCGTGTCCGCCACGCCGCGCGCGAGGTCGACCAGGCTGCAGAGCCGCAGCGCCGAGTCGTAGGGGACGGCCGGCACCGCCTCGGCCGCGACCGTCGCGAGCGGGAAGCCGAGGACGAGCGTCCCGGCGCCGGCGGCGGACTCGTGCCGCACGAGCAGCGAGAGCAGCAGCCCCAGCGCCGTCCAGAGCAGGGACGCCAGCGCCGCGCCCGCGAACCCCGCCCCGACGAGCAGGGGGTCGAACGCCGGGGGCGGCGAGGCCAGGAGCAGGTACGCGCGGAACTCCAGGGCCGCGGTCGCGATGGCGAGCAGCGAGAGGAACCACGCCGCCGCGAACTTGCCCAGCACCACCTCGGCGTCCGTCACCGGCGCCGTAAGCAGCGTCTCGAGCGTCCCGGACGCGCGTTCGCGCGAGAACAGACCCATCGTGAAGAACGCCGCCGGCACGGGGGTCGCCAGCACCAGAGGGGAGGCGAAGAGCGCGGGCAGCAGACCCGGCAGCCCCGTCGCCGAGCGCAGGCGGAAGACGAAGAACAGCCCGACCAGCGCCGCATACGCCGCGAAGACGCACCAGGTCGCGCGGGTGCGGAGCGCGACGGAGCATTCCTTGCGGAAGAGAACGAGCGTGGGGGAGGACATGGCAGTGAACAGTGAACAGCTAACAGCTAACAGTGAACAGTGAAGAGTGAAGAGCGAAGAGTGAAGAGTGAAGAGTGAAGAGTGATGAGTGATGAGTGATGAGTGAAGAGCGAAGAGTGATGAGTGATGAGTGAAGAGCGAAGAGTGAAGAGTGAAGAGTGAAGTGTGAAGTGTGAAGTGTGAAGAGCGAAGAGCGAAAAACAAAGAACGAAGAACGAAGAACGAAGAAACGGTCAGGTGGGGGCGGAGGTCCAGCGGGAGAACCAGTCGGCGAGGGAGCCGTCGGGAGGGATGTCCGTCGTATCGGCGACGATGCGGCCGCGGTCGAGGAAAAGCACGCGTGTCGCGGCCTCGCGGACGAACGCCGCGTCGTGCGTCGAGAACAGCACCGTCCGCCCGTCGGAGAGCTCCGGTGCGGCGATCATCGTCGCGATGCGTCGCGCCTGGACGGGATCGGACGCCGCGAGCGGGTCGTCGAACAGCAGTACGTCGGGCTCGTGCAGGATCGCGTCCGCGAGCCCGACGGCGTGGCGCTGCCCGCACGAGAGGGCGGCGATCGGCTCCGACAGGAGGGGCGCGAGCCCGCAGAACGCGACGACGTCGTGGAGCCGGCGGCGCAGGTGGCGCCCCGAGAGCCCGCGCAGGCGGCCCCGGAAACGGAGGTACTCCGCCACGCGCAGATCGGGGTCGAGCGGCGCGTTCTCGGGGAGGTAGCCCACGACCGCGCGGATGGCGTTGGAACGCGAGAAGAGGTCGAAGCCCGCGACCGTCCCCGAGCCGGAGTCGGGCGGAAGGAAGGTGGCGAGGACGCGCAGCAGCGTCGTCTTGCCCGCGCCGTTGCGGCCGACGACGGCGATGCGCTCGCCCTCCCCCGCGGAGAAGGTCGCGCCGTCCAGGGCCGTCGTGCGGCCGAACCGCCGGACGAGGTTTCGCACGTCGATCGTCATGTCCGGCTATTCTAGGGGAACGCGGTCCAAATCGCAAGCGCGTCGCCCGCGCGCCGCGGCCCGCCCGCGCCGCCGCACGGCGCGCGCGTGGCTCCAGATGACGCCGAGCCCGTACAGCGTGAGGTCGGGCTCGATGGCGCAGCCGCCGACGCCCTCCAGCGCCCACGCGGCGTAGCCGCCCGTCGCGCAGCAGAAGGTCTCCGGCCCCGTCCGCCCGCGGATGAAGCCGAGGATCTCGCGGACCATGCCGCGGTGCCCGTACCGGGCGCCGAGCCGCATCGCGTTCTCGGTCGAGTCGCCCCACGCGGGCGAGGGCCCGGCGAGGTCGACGGCGGGGAGCTTCGCGGTCTTTTCGTGGAGATAGCCCGTCATCAGCGGGAGCCCCGGCGCGATCAGGCCGCCGATGTAGGCGCCGCGCGCGTCGACGACGTCGAACGTGAGCGCGGTGCCGAAGTCCGCCACCGCCACCGGCGCGCCGTGGCGCGCGAACGCGCCGACGGCGTCGCAGAGGCGGTCGGCGCCGATCTGCTCCGGATGCGGGTAGTCGACGGCGATCGGGAGCGGCGTCTCGTGCGTGAGGACCTCGAGGCGGATGCCGTAGAGGCGGCGGAGCAGCCACGCCCACGCGTCGTTGGCGGCGGGGACCACGCTCGCGAGGATGGCCGCTCCCGCCGTCGCGGCGCCCGCGCGGTCGAGCGCGGCCGCGGCCTCGGCGGGGTGCGCGATTCCGCCGCGGACGGCGGAGAGGCGCGTGACGCGCCGGCCGTCCCAGCGGCCGATGCTCGTGGAGGTGTTGCCGACGTCGATGACGATGCAGGCGGCGGCGCGGCGGCGGGACCTAGCGGGAGGATTCGGCATGGAGGGAGGCCTTTCGGATGTCGCGTTCGCGGGAGGTGAGGACGAAGTCGGCGTCCTTCCGTTCCCCGGGGTCGTCCGCCGTGAAGGCGTCGACCGCGCCGCCGCCGTCGACCTGGTCGAGGCCGGCGCTCCAGAGGCGCCAGCCGTCGCCGTCGCGGGCGTAGCCGAGCCTCGCGCCGGGCGGGGCGGCGAAGGGGTCGGCGAGATCGTCCGCGCCGAGGAGCGGCGCCTCGCCCGCGAGCAGCGCGTCGAGCGTGGCGGGGTATTCGCCGTGCGCCTCGCGCCACGCGCGAAGCGCGAGGGCGATGCGCGCGGCGCGGAACTCCAGCCGGATGCCCGGCAGGACGGCCGCCGCGACGGCGGCGTGGCGGACGTAGTCGCGCGCGAGCGCGGCGCCGACGGGGTCGCGCGTCCACGGCGGACGCCCTCCCTCGCGGCACCATGCGGGAAGCCCCGCGACCGCTCCGCCGGGCGCGTACGGGGCGGAGGCGTTCGCGACGAGATGCGAGAAGAGCGCGTCGAGGTGGGCCTGCGTGTCCTCCTCGCGTCCGCCGAGCGCATGCACGACGAACGCGAGCCGCCCGTTGCGGGGGCGCGGCGCGTCCGTTCCGGCGTCCGGCGCCGCGTCGGAGGCGCGCGGGGCGGGAAGGAAGCTCTCGTAGATCGAGCCGACCGCCTCGCGGAAGAGCGCATGGTCGTGGCGCAGCGCGGCGTCCAGCGGACCGATGCCGCCCTCCGCCGCGCGGAACGCGGCGATCGCCGCCGCCGGATCGGCGGGCGGAGGCGCGGAGAGATCCGCCGCGGCCATGAGCGCCTCGCGCGCGAAGATCGTCGCGACGGGCAGCGCCGACGCGATGCCGACGAGGCCGGCGCCGTGCGTGAGCAGGCGGACGGAGTCCCCGGCCGCGGCCGCGAGCGCCGCGGGCGCCGCGCCATCGTCGTCGGCGGCGTCCCACGCCTCCAGCACGGCCATCTCTCCGAAGCGCGCCAGCACGCCGGGAAGCGGCTCCGACGCGGCGTTCGACGGCAGGTCGAAGCCGCCGCGTCCGCCGACGGCCCCGCGCCACGCGCGGAGCGTGGCGTTGGAGGGGCCGAGGCGCGCGGCGAGGGCGGCGCGGTCCTCCGCGCCGAGCGCGGCCGCGCCCGCGCCCTGGAAGCGGCGGTAGGCGGCGACGGGGGCGGACTCCGGACCCGGGATCGCGTCGAGCAGCGCGCGGCAGTCCTCGGCGTCGAGGAGCGGGAGCCCCTCCCCCGCCCCGTCGCGCGCCGGCTCGTCGAGGAGGATTCCGGGCGCGGGCGCGGGCCACGCGTCGCGGTCCTGCGCGCGCATCGCGGCGAAGCGGAGGGCGAGCAGGAGGAGGGCGAGGGGCAGCAGCGCCCACAGGACCCGGCGGCGGAGGCGGCGGTTGGGTTTCATCGCGTGGCCTTCCATTCTACCAGAACCCGCCCCCCGCCGCAAACCTCGCCCGTCCTGGACCTTCCCCACTTTTGCGGCGCGCGGCCTCGGGGCGGAGCGCAGGGGCTC
>CAMOEO010000254.1 GCA_946612175.1 uncultured Verrucomicrobiota bacterium | reverse complement strand
TGTTAGCTGTTCGTTGTTAGCTGTTCGCTGTTAGTTCTGCCCGGCGTAGATGTCATCCCTCGTTCCGTTCTTCCCGTCCGGACCGACCGACCAGAGCCGGTACGTCTCGTAGGGGGGGCGGGAGCTGTAGCGGATGTTGCGATCCCAGGCGTCGATGATGGTCGCCTGGATGTTGGTGACCGAATGCCTCGACACGCCGGGGATGTCGATCTTGGAGGTGCATTCCCAGAAGGTGAGGATGCCGTTCTTCTCGATCCGTCCGTCGGGACCGAGCTTCGCCTCGAGGTTCGGCAGGATGCGCCGGATGGCGTTGAGGTCGCGCTCCGAGTCGCCCACTTCCGCCTGGTCCTCGTCTCCGTCCTTGCTGTTGTAGTTCCTCCACTGGCTGACGCCCTCGGAATACCGCTGGCCGCCGCCGAGGAACCGGGCCGGGCCGCGCTCGGCCGTCCCGTTGTAGCGAGGAACGAAGAAGGAGCAGAGCCCGAACGTGAAGATGTGGTTCTCGCCCTCCTTCCACTGCACGGGGCCCGACTTGTCGGAACGGCAGACCTCGTTGGCCGCCGCCTCGCCGTCCGCGCCCCAGCCCCAGGTGCTCTCGACCGGGTACTCGTAGCGGACGGGCTGCCCCTCGCCGTCGTAGTTGTAGACGGGGGGGTACTTTCCGTAGAGCGCCTTGAACTCCTCCAGCGCGGCGGCCGTCTTCTCCAGCTTGGCCCGGGTGGCGGAGATGTCGTTGCTCTTGCCGATCATGGCCACCATGCGGAAGACCATGCCCGCCAGCGCGACGATGACCGCGATGACGATCAGCATCTCCAGCAGGGTGAACGCGCCGCGCCGCGCCGCCGCCGTTCGGGCGGCGCCGCGGGAGGGCGGGTTCGTTGCGGTTCGGGCGGACATCGCGCTAGCCTCCCGACATCGAGCCGATGATCGTCATCAGCGGCTGGAACATGGCGATGATGATCGTGCCGACGATCACCGCCAGGAAGATGATCATCATCGGCTCGATGAGCGACGTCATCGCCGTCACCGCGTCGTCGATCTCGTTGTCGTACGTGTTGGCGATGCGGTTGAGCATGTCGGGCAGCGCGCCCGTCTCCTCGCCGACGTCCACCATCGAGACCACCATCGGCGGGAACTGCTTGCTCGCCTCCATCGCCGGGGTCATGTTGTCGCCTTCCTTCACCGCCTCGTGGATGCCCTGGTAGGCGTTGGCGATCACCTGGTTGCCCGCCGTGTCGCGCACGATGTCGAGCGCCTGCAGGACCGGGACGCCGCTCTGCATCAGCGTGCCGAGCGTGCGCGTCGTGCGGCCGATCGAGGACTTGCGCACCAGGTTGCCGAAGCCCGGCAGCCGAAGCTTGATCGAGTCGAAGAAGAGCTTGCCCTGCGGCGTCTTGTTCAGGAACCTGCACAGGATGACGACGGCGACGACGCCCACCGCCACGAACGGCGCGTAGTCGATGAAGTTGTGCGCCAGGTTCACGACGAACTGCGTGATCGGGGGCAGCTTCGAGTCCTTGCCCAGCATGTCCGCGAAGAGCTTCTCGAACTGCGGGATCACCGTCACCAGCAGGAAGCCCGTGATGCCGAGCGCGACGCAGAGGACCACCACCGGGTAGGTCATGGCCGACTTCACCTTGCTCTTGATCTTCTGCGCCTTCTCGAGGAACTCCGCCAGGCGGTTGAGCGAGACCTCGAGCGAGCCCGCCGCCTCGCCGGCGCGCGTCATGTTCACGTACAGGTTGTCGAAGACCTTCGGGTACTGCGAGAGCGCGTCCGAGAACGTCGCGCCCCCCTCGACCGACTCGCACATGCCCTGCAGGATCGTCTTGAGCGCCGGCACCGTGCTCTGCTTCGCGAGGATGCGCAGGCCGCGCAGCAGCGGCAGGCCCGACTCCACCAGCGTCGCCAGCTGGCGCGTGAGGACCGTGAGGTCCTTGTTGCGGACGCGCTTGGACTGCAGGAACGCCGGCATCTTCAGCTCGACGTTCAGGCCGCCCTTCTTCTTGCCGCCGGAGCTCTCCGGGACCAGGGACTTGGCGACCAGGTCGTTCTGGCGCAGGACGAGCTGCGCCTCGGCCATGTCCTTGGCCTCGACGACGCCGCGCTGTTCGTTGCCGGCGGCGTCCTTCGCGACGTAGTTGAAGCGTTGCATGTGGGGGTGCCTCTTCGGGTGGGGAGGGTGGAAAATGGGGGGGTGGGAAGGGGAAAGGGGCGCGGTGCGCCCGTCATGGCGCCATTGTAGCAGAAGGGGGGCGCGGAGGCAAGGGCTACGCGAGGACGCCGCCCTCGAGCCGCAGCGTGCGGTCGCAGCGCGCCGCCGTCGCGTCCGAGTGCGTCACCATCACCAGCGCCGGGGGCGCGTCCGAACGCGCCCCGCCCAGGTCGAACACCAGGTCAAGGATCTGCCGCCCCGTGAGCGCGTCCAGGTTCCCCGTCGGCTCGTCCGCCAGCAGCAGCGCCGGGCCGTTCATCAGCGCCCGCGCCACCGCCACGCGCTGCCGTTCGCCGCCCGAGAGCTCCGCCGGCCGGTGCCCCAGCCGGTCGCCGAGGCCCGCCGCAAGGAGAAGCTCGCGGGCGCGCGTGTCGGCCGCCGCGCGGCGGAACCCCGGCAGCGCCATCGCGGGCAGCCGCACGTTCTCCTCGATCGTCAACTCCGGAAGCAGGTGGAACGACTGGAACACGAACCCGATCGCCTCCGCGCGAAGCCGCGCCCGCCCGCGCTCGCCCGCGCCCAGCAGGTCGCGCCCCGCCACCTCGATCCGCGCCCCGCAGCCCGGGTCCGGCCGGTCGAGCCCGCCCAGCAGGTTCAGCAGCGTGCTCTTGCCCGAGCCCGACCGCCCCAGGATCGCCACGTGCTCCCCCGCCTCGACCGAGAGCGAGGCCCCGCGCAGCACGCGGATCGGCTCCGCGCCCGCGCGGCGGTACGTCTTCGACAGGTTGCTGGCCCGCAGGGTCGTCATCCTCGCTCCTCCCTATTCCTGCCCGATCGCCTTCACCGGATCGAGCCGAGCCGCCAGCCACGCCGGAAGGAAGCTCGCCGCGAAGCAGAAGACGAACACCGTCCCCAGCACCGCCGCGACGTCCGTCGGAACGATCCGCCACGGGATCTCCGGCAGCCCGTACACCGCCTTCGGGAACACCTCCAGGCCGAACCGCGCCAGAAGGTCCACCATCCGCTGCAGGTTGTGCAGCACCAGCGCCCCCAGCCCGAAGCCCAGCGCCTCGCCCGCGACGCACTGCAGCAGCCCGCTGAGCACGAACGCCCCGCGGATCCGCCCCGTCGAGAAGCCCAGCGCCTTCATCAGGCCGATCTCCTTCGTCTTCTGGATCGTGATGACGATCAGCGTGTTCGTCACGCAGAACGCCGCCACCACCGCAATGAACGCCAGCAGGATGAACATCATCGTCTTCTCGGTCCGCAGCGCGTTGAAGAGCACCTTGTCCGTCTCCAGCCACGTCTCCACCGCGTACATCGGCCCGAGCCGCTCCCGCAGCGCGTCCGCCTGCCGCCAGACCTGCTCCGGATCCTCCGTCTGCACCTGCACCGACCGCGCCCCGCCGTCCATCCCCAGCAGGTCCCGCGCCATCCCCAGCGAGCAGACGACCAGCCCGTCGTCGAACTGCATCATCCCCATGTTGTAGACGCCCGCCACCTCCAGCTCCTCGGGGAAGTACAGCTCCTCCGCCGACCTCAGGTTGAGCGGGGAGTAGCACAGGAAGCGCGACCCCGGCCGCGCCCCGAGCCGCCACGCCAGCTCCTTGCCCAGCATCGCCCGGTCCTCCGACGCGTCGAAGACCCCCGCCATCAGATGCGACGCCGCGCTCTCCAGGACCGACGGCCGCTCCGGGTCCAGCCCCAGGACCGTCACCGTCACCGGATCCCCGCCCTCCTCCATCCGCAGCATCGCCGGGAACGCGATCGCGGGGCATGCCCCCCGGACGCCCGGCAGCTCCTCCGCCGCCGCGCACACCGCGTCCGGGTTCCGGATGTCGCCCAGCCGGGAGTATACCGTGAGATGGGGCTTGAACAGCAGGATCTTCTCCCGCCAGACGTCGCCGAACCCCGTCATCACCGCCAGCACGATCATCAGGATCGCCACCCCGAGCATCACCCCCAGCACCGTGATCACGGGAATCGCGGAGGCGAAGGTGCGTCGCGGACGCAGGTAGACGAGAGCGAGGAACAGCGGAAACGGCATGGCCGCGGAGTATACCCCATCCCCCCTCTCCCGTCAAAGCCGCCCGCCCCGAAGCAGCTCCTCTCGCCCTGAAGCAACGCCGCCCTTGGGCTTTTCGAATCGCAAGCGGCCGAAGGCTGCGGAATGCAAAGCCACGCCCGGTACGATCGCATTCCCGCGGTTTCACCGAATTCTCACTACTTTTTTATGCTTTTTTTCAAGGATTTCTATTGCCTTTTTTTTTTACACATTCCAGCTTCCCCCGCATCCCGCCCAAGAATTCGAGATGCGCCCATTTTCACCGAATTCTCACTGCATTTATATTTTTGATTTTAAGATTTTTCTTGCTTATTTGCTATCGTTTTCGTATGCTCTCCCCAACCCGAGAGGAATCCCCCGATGTACGGCACCACTCCCTCCCGCGGCCACGGCCGCCGCACCCCCTCCTACCTCTGGCAGGAGCGCTACCGCACCACCCCCTATCCCGGG
>CAMOEO010000253.1 GCA_946612175.1 uncultured Verrucomicrobiota bacterium | reverse complement strand
CGCCTGGCAGTCGTCCCACGAGACGCATTCCACGGGATGGTCGGCGCCCTTGAACATCGACGGATTCTCCCCCGTCACCGCCTCCCACTGCGCCTGCGTGACCTCGTATTTGCCCATCCGGAAGTCCCGTCCGGGGATTTGGACCATCTCCGCCACGAGCCGCTCCACCGGGTCGCGCCGCGCGCCGCCCCCGCGCGCGACGAGCCAGACGGCGAGCACGAGGAACGCAAGAAGGAGGAGGAGGGCGAGGCGTTTCATTGCGGGCGGGGGCGCGCGGTGGTCATTCCAGAAGGTCTTCGACGGAACAGGAGAGGCAATGCGCGAGGGCGGCGACGGAGGAGGCCGCGGCGCGGCCGATGTCCTGCACGCCCTGCTCGTAGAGCTGGATGTTGCGGACGTTCACGCCGGAGTGTCGCGCAAGGGCGGATTGCGAGAGCCCGGCGGCGCGGCGGATGCGGCCCAGGTTGGATTCCGTCTCCACGGCCGCGAGCTCCTCCATGAAGTCTTCCAGGAACCGTGAGACGTCCATTTCGTGGTAGAGGCGGTGCTTGGCGACGACGGCGGAGAGCGTCGTGCGGGCGAAGATCCACCGTGGTAGAGTTTCATCGGTTGTCCTCTTGACGCCTCAGGACTATATCAATAAATTGATACAGACGCAAGCGGAAAAGAACGGGCGGTCGGATGTTCACTTCGCGCCCTTCTCGGGCTCCGCGTGAGAATCTTTGAGCGCGAAGAGCCAGAGGAGGCATCCGTTGAGTTTTCGGAGGCATCCGTTGAGTTTTCGGGCGTTCATGGGGGGCCGTTCTGCGGCGAGGTCAATCGTCGAAGTCGACGAGACGGAGTCTTCCGGATTCGTCGAAGCCGGCATAGACGGTTCGCAAAGACGGGTAACAGGAATACCAGGGGGTCGTGTGGTATGTCCGGACTTCGACGATTTCGTTTGTCGTGCGATGGGGAAGAACCATGGAAACGGACGTGTGGGAATCCGGGTAACGCCGTCCCGGGCCGAAGCGCGTCTCCACCGCGCGCACGTCCTCGCCCTCGAGCCCATGCAGTCCTTCCAGAAGGGAATCGAACCGCCGGTCGTCCGCCGCAATGCCCGCCAGCCCGAGGGCGACGATTCCGACAGCCGCCACGGCGACGAGGACGATGCGGCGGGTGCATAACGGAGGGCGGCGCTTCGTGAACAGCCGGAACGCTAGGACTGAGACGAGCCGGACCGCGAGAACGACGAGCGCCAAAACGGATACGACGAACAGGATCGGCATCATTTCGTTTTCCTTTCTTTGCGGACTTCGCGTGAGGGTTCAAGGGGACTCGGGGACGGGGACTTGGGTGACCATGGGGACGTGGGGGACGAGAGAATGCTGAATGCCGTGTGCTGAATGCTGAATGCCGAATGCGGCGAGGCGGGGTTCGGGGAATGTTGCCAATGTGGAAGTGTTGCCAGGTCCAATGTTGCCGGTTGCCAATGCGGGGATGCGGTTGCCGCGGCCGACCTCGGGCGGGCTAGCGACGGGCGAGCTGGACGCGGAAGGAGGCGCGGCGGACGCCGCCGGCGCGGCATAGGAGGACTTCGAGGCGCCACTCGACATTGTCGGCAAGCGGGTTGAATCCCGCGCGGCGACTGAACTGCCGCAGGTCGGGGAGGCGGAACGAAAATGCCGCGTCGCGCATCGCGGCCGGGTCGGTCACGTCCAGTTGCGGCGGGCCGAACCAGGCCGCCGGGTCGTCCGCCGGCAGCCCTTCCGGCGTCTTGCGGCGCCACGGCGTCCGCCCGTCGAGTTCCAAGAGCGCGAGGAACGGGCGCGCGACGAGCCGCGTGGCGCCGGCGAGCGCGTCCGGCGCGATGGCGAGCCGCACCGGGATCGCCCGTCCCGGTTCGACCGGTCCGCGTGGCGCGTCCACGCGGACGAACGGACGCAGGTTGTGCACGAGATCCCGGACGACGAACCATCCGATGAACAGCCCGAATGCGAGGAAGGCGCCTCCGGCGACGAGCCCGACGAGCCGATTGTCACTCGCTCCCGGTTCGGTCAGGGCACTTGCCAGAAGGAGGGCGCCGACGCCGCCCGGGAAGAGCGGGAGAAACGCCCGCATGAGGCGTCGAGCGCGGGAGACGGGGACGATCGCCGGCGCAAAGGCGTCCTCCGGCCGCGCGCGCCGCGGGAAGGGAGACGGTACGACGCCGAGGATGGCGATGCCGAACGCCGCGACGGGCAGCCAGACGAAGGCTTCGAAACGCTCCGCGACGGTGCCCGACGGACGAAAGGCGCGAAGGCGGAGGAAGACGAACGCGGCCAGGCCGCCGACCGTCATCGCGAGTCCGGCGGCGTGTGCGACGAGGCGCCCGACGATCCGCCCGATCCGCTCCTCGCGCCGCTTCGTCTCGCGGGAGGGCGGACGGAACCGCCGGACGATCCCCCTTACGCCGAAGAAGACCAGGCCGATGCCGACAACGAGGAACAGGGCCGCCCCGACGCGATCCTTCCAATTCGAGGGATCGGTGTTTTCAAGTCGCCCGGCCACGCCGAGCGCGCCGATGACGGCGAAAACCGCGCCGACCGGAACCATGAGCCAACTGTCGTTTCGCTCCCCCTCGCGTCGGCGCGGGCGCTTCTTCGCGGCGACCATGGCGAACGGGCTACGGACGGAGGACGTCGGACCACCAGACGAGGTTCGCGCCGGGCATGGTGGCGCGGAGGCGAACCGAATAGACCTTGAGTTTGTAAACATACGAAATCGTCATTTTCCCTTTTTTGCCGGCGGGAATGGTTGCACCTTCTTGCTTGCCCTCGCCGAAATCGGTACGGGCGAAAATGGTGATCTCCGCTTCTGCGGGGAGTTCGTCGAATTCGATGTCGACCTCGGCGCCCTGATTTTCCCGGACTGCCGTCACGCGGATGGGCGCGCCCTCGACGGGAACGCGGAAGACGGAACCGTCGCCGATGTCGGCGGGGAAGGTGTAGTCGGCGGGGTCGGTGGAGGCCTTGGAAGCGTCCTTGGCGAGGCCGAAGCCGGGGCCGGTCGGAACGCCCTTGTCGACGTAGTCCGGCCAGGCGGCGCCGGCGCGGCCGTTCTCGTTCTCGAAGACGATTTCGATTTCGTGCCAGCCGGCCTTGACGGGGATTGCCTCGGAGCAGTCGGCCGTTTCGTAGACGCGGCTCTCGAAGACGGTCTTGCCGTCGAGA
This sequence comes from uncultured Verrucomicrobiota bacterium, assembly GCA_946612175.1. GTDB lineage: Bacteria > Verrucomicrobiota > Kiritimatiellia > RFP12 > UBA3636 > UBA3636. The sequence goes on along the minus strand of CAMOEO010000253.1, from coordinate 1,499 downwards.
CGCACGGTCGTGAAGTCCCACATCTTCTCGCCGAAGCGCACGACGCCGTCATTGCGAGCGAAGACCTGCCCGCGGTAGCGGTAGACGTCGCCGGACTCCCACGAACGCGCGAAGCGGGACCACTGCGCCGCCTCGGCGGGCGTTCGATCGACGATCACGGGAAACACTTCGCCGAAGGAATGCAGCCCGTTCAGGGAGAGCGCATTCTCCGGCTCCGCCACGACGCCGTTCTTGTTCGCGAGCGCCTGGACGGGGCCGGGGACGACACGGCGGAAGCCGCGAAGCTCCTCGAGGAGGCCGGGGCGGAAGAGGCCGCCCTTGTCGGGGGCGACGGGGGCGAAGGAGGCGAGCGGCGGGAAGGGGTCGGGGGCGGCGGGCTCGGCGGGAACGGCGCGCGGGAGCGGCTGCGGCGCGGCGGGGCGGTAGGGCTTGCCGTCCGCGGGGACGGGGAAGGGATGCTTCTCGGTCGCGTGCTCGGTCTCGAACGAGCCGTCCGGGTGGACGACGAAGAGGCGCAGGCCGGGGTCGCCGTCGTTGTAGGAGTGGACGGTGAGCGCCTTCGTGGCGCCGAGGCGGATGCCGTTCTCGTCGACGCCGTCGAAGGTGTTCATGTGGTCGTGGCCGAAGTAGGCGCCGACCAGGTGCCCGTTCGCGCGCCAGGCGTCGTAGAGCGTGCGGCCCTCGACCGTGTGCTCCTTGTCGCGGTAGGCGCCCCAGCCGGGCGGGCAGGTGTGCTCCTTGAGTTCGCCGAGGACGCCGTCGGCGGGGACGGCCTGGATCTCTTCGCCGCGCACGCGCATCCTGATGCCCTTCTCGCCCTCCTTCGCGGCGCGGAAGAGGCCGGTGTCGTTCGCGTCCGGCACGATGATGTGCTGGAACCAGAGGTGCGGCAGGCCGTCCGCCGCGACGCGCTCGTACCACGCGATCTGGTCGGCGTGGCAGCCGTCGTAGCCGCCGGAGGAGTAGGCGCCGGAGTCCATCGGGAAGAGCCGCACGGACGGCTTCTCCGCGCCCGGGACGAAGAGCTCGATGCAGCCGCTTCCGACGCCGGTGAGCTCGGGCACGTCGTGGTCGACGAAGAGCTCCCCGCCGCGCTGCTTGAGCCAGTCGTACTGCTCCTGGCGCGCGAGGAAGCCCTCGCCCGTGCGCTCCGAGTCGTGGTTGCCGAACGTGACGCAGAACGGCGTGTGGAACTCCTCGAAGATCTTGACGACCGGCTCCATCGCGCCGGCGAAGGCGTCGCGCCGGTTGGAGGCGGTGTTCACGTTGTCGCCCGTGAGGACCACGAGCCGGGGCTTCGCGGCGGCGAGCGCGGCGCGCAGGACGTCGGCGGAGCGCTGCGAGAGCTTCCCCTGGTCCTGGATGTCGGAGACCTGGAAGAGGGCGAACGAGCCGTCCGCGTCGAAGTCGAAGCGGGGCGGCGGCGCTGCGGTGGCGCTCGCGGTGGCGAGCGCCGCCGCAGCCGCCATTTCCGGCAAGACCTTCGTCGTTACGGGAAG
>CAMOEO010000252.1 GCA_946612175.1 uncultured Verrucomicrobiota bacterium | reverse complement strand
ACCTCCGCCAGGCAGGCGGCGGTGCTCGAGCCGCGGGGCGGGCGGCGCGCGAGCGCGTCGGGCGCCCCGTGCGCGACGATCCGCCCGCCGCCGGCGCCGCCTTCGGGCCCGAGGTCGACGAGGTTGTCCGCGTCGAGCATCACGTCGGTGTTGTGCTCGATCATGACGACGGTGTGCCCCGCGTCCACGAGCCGGTGCACCACCCGCAGCAGGCTGGCCACGTCCGAGGGGTGCAGCCCCACGGTCGGCTCGTCCAGCACGTAGAGCGTCGGCGCCGGACGCGCGTCCGGCCGCGGTGCCGCGCAGCGCGCCAGCTCCGTCACGAGCTTGATGCGCTGCGCCTCGCCGCCGGAGAGCGTCGAGGACTGCTGCCCGAGCGAGAGGTAGCCCAGGCCCACGTCGCGCAGCAGCCCGAGCGGCGCGACGAGCGGCGGGATGCCGCGGAAGAGCTCCAGCGCCTCCGCGACGGACATCCGCAGCACGTCGGCGATCGTCCGCCCGTTCCAGCGCGCCAGCAGCGTCTCGGGGTTGAAGCGCGCGCCGCGGCAGACGTCGCACGTCGTGACGACGTCCGGCAGGAACGCCATCTCCGACCGCACCACGCCCTGCCCCTCGCACGTCGGGCAGCGCCCGCCCGCGACGTTGAAGGAGAAGCGCGCCGGCCCCCAGCCGCGGATCCGCGCCTCGGGCGTCGTCGCGAACAGCGCCCGGATCTCGTCGAAGAACCCCACGTACGTCGCCGGGCACGAGCGCGGCGTGCGCCCGATGGGGGACTGGTCGACCTCCAGCGCGCGCTTCAGCGCCTCCCAGCCCTCCACGGCCCGGCAGCCGACCGGCACGGGCTCCCCGCCGCCGGTGATCGGGCGCAGCGACGCGTACAGCACGTCGCGCACGAGCGTCGACTTGCCCGACCCCGACACGCCCGTCACGACGGTGAAGCGCCCGAGCGGGAACGCGGCGTCGACGCCCCGCAGGTTGTGCATCGAGGCGCCGCGCACGACGAGGGACGGCACGCCGCGCAGCGGCCGCCGCCCGCCTTCGCGGGTGGGGTGGGGGAGGGGGCGGGAGAGCGCCTGCGCGGTCTTCGACTCCCTGCACTTCAGGATCGCCGGCAGCGGCCCCTGCGCCAGCAGCCGCCCCCCCTCGGCGCCGGCGCCCGGCCCGAGGTCGCAGATCCAGTCCGCGCGGCGCATCGTCTGCTCGTCGTGCTCGACGACGACCACCGTGTTGCCCTTGTCGCGCAGCGCGACGAGCGTGTCCAGGAGCACCGCGGTGTCGCGCGGGTGCAGGCCGATCGTCGGCTCGTCCAGGACGTAGCACACGCCGCGCAGGTTCGACCCGAGCTGCGCCGCGAGGCGGATGCGCTGCGCCTCGCCGCCCGAAAGCGACGGCGCCGCGCGGTCGAGCGAGAGGTAGCCGAGCCCGACGCCCTTCAGGAACGCGAGGCGCGAGCGCAGGTCGCGGACGGGCCCCTCCGCGACGGCCGCCTCGCGCGCCCCCGGCCGGAACGCCTCGAACCACGCGGCCGCCTCCTCCACGGAGAGGCGCGCGAAGTCCGCGATGCCGAGCCCGTGGAAGCGGAACGCGCGCGCCTCCGCGTTGAGGCGCGCGCCCCCGCACGCGGGACACGTCGTGGCGGGGTCGTCCGGCAGCTCCTCGCGCGCCGCGTCGGCGAAGGTCGTCTCGCGCTGCGGCCCGCGGTCCCCGCGGTCCGCCTCGGGCGCGCGCGCCTCGCGCACGCGCCCGACGCCGAACCCTCCGCACGCGGGGCAGCGCCCGCGCGCGGAGTGGAACGAGAAGAGGCGCGGGTCGGGGTCCTCGAAGGACCGCCCGCAGCGCGGGCACGCGCGAGACGTGCTCGCGACGTATTCCTCCCCGCCGCCGGCCGGCGCGATGCGCACCACCCCGCCGCCGAGCCGCAGCGCCTCGCGCACCGCCGCGAGCAGCGCGCGGCGCCCCGCGGCGGACCCCGCCGCGGGGAGGCGCGCCACCTCCATGTCGATGTCGTGCTCCCGGAAGCGGTCCGGCGCCTTCCACGGCGCGGTCGGGACCCAGCGCCCGTCCACGCGCAGGCGGTCGTGCCCGCGCTTCGCGGCCCATGCCGCGAGCGCCGGGTAGGTTCCCTTGCGGCCCGAGACGAGCCGCGCCAGCAGCGCGACCTCGCCCCCGCGCTCGCGCCGCGCGAGGCGGTCGACGATCTGCTCCGGGGTCTGCTTCTCCACCGGGACGCCGCAGTCCGGGCAGCGCTGCTCGCCGAGCGTCAGGAAGAGCAGGCGCAGGTCGTTGTGGATCTCGGTCACCGTCGCGACGGTGGACTTCCAGCCCCCCCGGGAAAGGCGCTGCTCGATCGCGACCGTGGGCGGGAGCCCGCGCAGCTCGCGGACGTCCGGACGGGCCTGCGGCTGGACGAACTGCCGCGCGTAGGCGCTCACGCAGTCCAGGTAGCGCCGCTGGCCCGAGGCGAAGAGGATGTCGAAGGCGAGGGTCGACTTGCCGGAGCCGGAGACGCCGGTCACGACGGAGAACGACCCGCGGGGAATCCGCGCCGAAAGGTGCCGCAGATTGTGCTCGCAGGCGTCGACGATCTCGATGTCGGGGGAGGGGGTGGCCATGGCCGCGGAGTCTACCACGCCCCCGTCCTCCCCCGCAAGGCCCCGCTCCGTTCCGGAAGTCGGCAAAAATCCCCCTTGACATCCGCCCCGGTTTCTTCTACCATCCCCCTCAGCCCGAAGCATTCGGGAGGGTGCGTCGCGCCCTTCCCCGCCCGGGCCCAACCTACAACCCAAACAGAACAAGGAAAAAACATGAAAACTCTCAGACTGGCTGCCGCCACGGCCCTGGTCTCGTCCGTTTTCGCGCTGTCCGCGTCCGCCGCCGAAAAGGAGTGGTGGAACGTCGACTTCGAAAACCCCACGCCCGGCGGCACGAACCTTGTCGTTGGCGTGCTCGGCCCGCTGACGAACGATGCGGCCACGATGGCCGCGGGCACCGTGCAGCCCTACGCCTCCGGCGTCTGGTCCGCCGTCGACAGCGACGAGTCCTACGTCACCAACGGTCTTGCCACGAACTTCGTGAACGGCGCCATGACCGAGGTTGCTAATACCACCTACCTCAAGCTCGATACGCAGGGCAATGACCTCACGTGGACGCCCACGAATGGTCAGACCGGCGTGCAGACGCTCGTCGACGCGGATCTTTACCTCGTCGGTTCCGATTCCGCCCCCACGGACTTCGATACAGAAATGGACGTTCAGACCGCCATCTACCTCAAGAACGAGGTGGACGAAATCTCGCAGAAGACCACCAACTCCGTCCTCTGCGTGTACGTGTACAACGATGATGCGAAAAAAAGCGACTGGATTGAACTTGCGGGTGTGCCGCTGACGGACCAGAGCTGGGCTCACATCCAGGTGAAGGTCGACCACGCGATCAATAAGGTGTCCGTGAAGGTCAACAATGTCACGATGCATGAGTCTGGCAAACCGTCCGAGACCTCTTGGGATGTGGCGAATCCGGAGTCATCCGGACCGGCAGGCAAAATCTCGTCCGTTGCGTTCCGCGGCACCGGCGCGGTCGACAACTTTGTCGGTACGACGGTCGAGGTGGAGACGGAGAGGTTTGACTTCACCGCCGAAGTGTATGTCGGAACTGTCCTGCAGAACGAAGGGCTTACGGGCAACAGAACGCGCGTTGTCACGAATGTGGTTTCCGGTGTCGGCACGACGAATGTCTTCTCGGGATTTGTGCTTTCGGACTATGACTATGAGAACCTTGAATCCGATGATGTGTCTTGGTATCTGAGCAAGGTCGAGATTCTCGATCCGGCGACGGGTGCCGCCTCGTCCTACGAGTTCACTTGGGATGAGGATTCTCTTGCCATCGTTCCCACGGTGCCGGCTACGCAGAATCCCGATATTCGGTTCGCAACGGAAGTGGGTGAAGATGACGAAGGACATGAAGTTATGTACCAGACGGGAACATTCTCCGTGGCCGCCTCCACCGAAGGTGCCGTGTCCAACGCGGTTCTTGTGAAGATCTACTTCACCGACCTGAACGCGGCGGAGCTGACGCCAGTTGATCCGGGCCAGTCGCTCGATCCCGTGACTGATGCCGGTGTTGTCCCGGCGGGCGTCGTGTCGGAGACCGACGGGGGAGTGACGACCGACTACTTCGTCGTGAACTTCCGCGCGCCGGAGGCGGGCGTCACCTACACGCTCATGGTTTCCACCGATCTGACGCTCACGGAGGATCAGTGGAAGGGCGTCGGCCCCGGCGCCGCCACCGCGGCCACCGGCGACGGAACGGCCACCTCGACCGCGGCGGACGAGCTCATCACGCTCAAGGTTCCGATCTCGGGCAACGCCGCGTTCTTCAAGATCAAGGCGAGCAAGTAGTCGCCAGTCCTTCTCGCAAGGCTCCGGGCCGCTCCCGCAAGGGGGCGGCCCGTTTTGTCGCCGGGGGCTGCGCCCCCTGCGAAGTACCGACCAGCGGACACCTGCAGACCTGCATCGTTTCCGACACCGCCATCGATGCAAGCTCCATTCGCCTCCCGTGTCGCCGGGGGCTGCGCCCCCTGCGAAGTACCGACCAGCGGACACCAGCAGACCTGCATCGTTTCCGACACCGCCATCGATGCATGCTCCATTCGCCTGTATTCGGGTGCCGGAGCGCAGGCGCGCTTGCAGGTGCCCCGCGGTCGAAACATCGGAGGGGGCGCAGCCCCCGATCCCGGTGTCGCCGGGGGCTGCGCCCCCTGCGACGTACCGACCAGCGGGCACCTGCATCCCTGCATCGTTTCCGACACCGCCATCGATGCAT
>CAMOEO010000251.1 GCA_946612175.1 uncultured Verrucomicrobiota bacterium | reverse complement strand
CATCGTCAGCCCTCCGCTCCGGCCATCGCCCGCCCGCAGGCCCGTGCGATGGCGGTGCGGGCGCGGCCGCGCCGGTTGAAGACGAGCGTCTCGAACGAGTCGAGGACGCCGAACATCCTCACCGCGGCGTCGCCGTCGACGCCGTCCTCGGCCGTGGCGCGACGCTCCTCCCCGGCCCAGTCGAAGACCTCCGCCGCGCGCGCGGTCCCCTCGGGCCCGACGCCGGCGAGCAGATCGGCGCGGTCCTGCGCGAGAATCGCCTTGCGCAGGCCCTTCCCGAGCGCGTCGAGCGCGAGGCGGACCTTGCGGAAGAGATCCTCGGAGATACGGTCGCGCCCGGAGAGGACCTCGAGCGCCTCGTCGCGCCGCGCGAACAGGGGCGGAAGGGTCTCGGAGAGCGTCCGCGACGCGGCGAAGAGCGCCTCGTACTCGGCGTCGAGCGCGGCGCCGTCGGCCTCGGGGAGCGTCGCGCGGAGCCAGGCGTAGAGCGCGCGCTGGATGGCGACGGCCTTCGCGGAGAGCGCCTCCGCGCGGGCGCGGAAGTCGGCGACGGGAAGGCGCCTGCGGGAGGTCACGACGCCGTCCACGGCGATGGCCTTCGCGCCGTTCTCGCCGGACGCGACCTCCTCGATCGTCGCGAGGTCGCCCTCGGCGGTCCGGCACGCCTCGAGGATCGCGGCGTTCTCCTCCGTGAGCGGGCAGGCCGGGGCGGGGTCCGCGGCGCGCGCCGCGGCGAGGTCGAACGGATCGAGGTCGCGCCCGAGGAACGGCTCGAGCGCCTCGGGCAGCATCAGCCCGCCGTCGAGGCGCTCCCGGACCCACGCCGCGAACGCCTCGCCGTCGACCGGGACGGGCGGCGCCGCGCGCTCCTCGCGCTCCGGGGCCTCCAGGGCGAGGGCGCGCTCCGCCACGCGGCGCACGAGCGCCTCCGGGACGAGCGCCGCCGCGGGGCGGTCCGGCGAGGCAACGGGATCCGCGGGCGGCGGCAGGGCGTCGGCGCGGATGTTGGCCAGGCGTTCCGCGGTCGGGGGATGCGAGGCCCAGGGGTCCTCGACGCGGAGGCGCGACGGCACCGCGCGAGTCGGGGGCGGCTCGGGAAGCGGCCGGTCGAAGGCGAGGACGGGCAGGCGCTCGAGGCCGAGCAGCGCGGGAACCGCCCGGCGCGAGGCGGCCGGATCGGCGGGGACCTTCCCCGCGGAGGCGAGGCCCTGCAGCAGGTGGCTCCAGTAGGCGTCCGCCTCGGCGAGCACGCCGATCTTGCAGAGCGCGGAGGCGAAGACGTCCGAGCCGACGGCCTCGCACGCGACGTCGTCGGCGCCGAACTCCATGAGGCGCGAGAGGGCCATGTTCCCCTTCTGGACGAAGGAGAACATGCCGACGGTGAGGCGGCGGATCCCGTTCGTGAGAAAGCGCGTCGCGGCGCCGAAGAGCGTCCAGACCAGATGCACCTCGCTCTCGCACCAGCGGTCGAGCAGGCGGTCCCAACGGTCGTCCACGAGGATCAGGTTGCGGAGTACCTCGGTCGTCACCGCGGCGCCGGAGCCGACCTTCATGCTACGCTGCCCGAAGTGGCCGAACTCGTGCGCGAGGATGCCCGCCAGCTCGGCCTCGCTCGTGCCGTCGAGCAGCCCGGTCCCGACCTCGAGGTTCTTCCGGACCGGCAGGAAGAGGCTCCAGAAGGAGGTGTCGTAGAAGACCCCCGCGTTGACGGCGGCCGTGAGGAAGACGCGCTTCGGGCGGGGGCATCCCGTCCGCGCGGCGAGGGCGTCGATCAGCGCGAAGAGCGCGGGACAGTCCGCGCGGCGCACCTCGACCCGTCGCGGGTCGCGGTCGCGCGTGAAGGAGAAGAGCGGCTTGACAAGGTAGAAGCCGAGCATCAGCGCCAGCGCGGCGAGGCCGGCGGCGGCGACGACCAGCGCGACGATCGCGCGGCCGTTTCGCACGCGCGAAAGCACGTCGGACACGAGGAACCGGACGGCGAAGACCGTGCCGGCCAGGATCGCGACGCCGAGCGCGATCAGCGCCAGGTAGTAGGCGAGGAAGAGCGCGAGGCGGAGGATCTCGGCGGCGGCGGCGCGCCGGATGAGGCGGGGGGCGTCCTTCATGGCGCCTCCCTTTCCGCGGCCGTGGCGAGCGCCAGCCAGACGGGATGGGCCTGGCAGAGCAGCAGGGCCAGCATCAGGCCCGCGCGGTACGGCATGGAGCCGGTTTCGGAGAAGAGGAGCCGGATCGGGACCGCGATCGCGGCGCAGATCAATGCGGGAGACAGCGCCGCGAACCGGCCGGGCCGCCACGGGACGTTCCCGCGGGCGCGTCGCGAAAGGGCGGCGAGGGCCACGCAGAGCGTCGCGGGAATCGTGGTCGCCTCGAGCCAGTCCCCGAAGGCGAGGAACGTGGAAACCGGACTCCCGTTCTCGATCGATCCGAACACGACGGCCATGAAGACGAAGGAGAGGACCAGAAGGACGAATCCCGCGAGGCCGAGGTCGAGCGGGGGGCGTTCCGGAGCCGGGAGCGCCCCGGCGCCGGACCGGCGCCGCGGAAGCCGGAGCAGGCAGAAGCCGACGGCGAGCAGGGCGAATTCGGGCAGGAGGCCGGTCAGGCACGAGTAGTAGGTGTGGAAGATTTCTTCCGCGGTCCCGCCCGGGAACGCGAGCCCCGATTCCTCGTGCGAGAGGTAGACGCCGAGGAAGACCAGCTGGCCGATCGCCCTCAGAAGGGAGACGGCAAGCAGCGCCCGTCCGGCAAGGACGAGCCCGCGCGGGGCGTCCGCGCTCCGCGGGGCGCGGTCCGCCGCCCGGGCCGCGGCAAGGAGCGCCAGCGCGGCCAGGACGAGGACCGGAGCAGACCGGAGGTAGGAGGAGAACCAGCCCGCGAACCCGTAGAGCAGCGCCTGACCCTCCGGGCCAGCCCCGGCCGGACTCTGCCCGAAGCGGAAGGCCGCGCCGATCGCCAGCGCCAGGGCGAGGACCGCCAGGTCGAGGACGGCGAGGGCTCGGGCGATGCGGGGAGCGTTCATGGCGCGGACGGGGCGGCTAGAGGGAGCGGCCGAAGGCGAAGGCGGCGAGGTTGGCGTCGAGGAAGGCGGGCTTCACGCAGCGCGCGAGGGCCGCGCGCCAGGACTCCTCCGGGAGGGGGAGGTCGCGCGAGAGCATGCCGACGAGGATCGTGTTGGAGAGCTTCGCGTTGCCGAGGCGGATCGCCTCCTCCTCGCAGTCGCAGGCGACGAGGCGCGGGAAGACGCGGGCGAGGCGCGCGTCGAGGTCGGCGGGGTACTTCGCCTTGCCGCTGGAGACCGTGACCGGCACGACCGGCCGCGTGTTCACGACCGCGAGGCCGCCGGGCCGCAGGAAGTGCGCCCAGCGCAGCGCCTCCACGGGCTCGAGCGCGGCGAGGACGTCCGCCTCGCCTTCGAGCACGAGCGGGCTGCGCACGCCCTCGCCGAAGCGCACGAACGCGCGCACGGAGCCGCCGCGCTGCGCCATGCCGTGGATCTCGTTGGCGGCGACGTCGAGGCCGGCGGCCTCGGCGGCGGCCCCGACGACCTTCGCCGCGAGCAGGATGCCCTGCCCGCCGACGCCGCAGAGCAGAAGGGAATGGATCGAAGTGGACATGGTTTCGGGGTTGGGGGTTGGGGGCTCAGAGCAGGCCGCGGCGCCCCCCGCCCGCGAGGGCGAGCGCAAGCGCGAGCAGGGCGAGGCAGGCGGCGAGCCACGGGGCGTAGCGCTCCTCGTAGCGGCGGAAGACCGCGACGTCGACCGAGGTCCGCTCGAGGCCGTCGATCTCCGCCAGAGCCTCCTCCAGCGCGCCCTGCGTGCGGACGTTGAAATAGCGGCCGCCGGTCGCCTCCGCGATGCCGCGGAGGGCCTCCTCGTCGATCGCGACGCGGTCCGTGACGTAGCGCGGGCGGCCGTCCTCGTCGTGCCACAGCACGGGCACGACGCCGTTGCCGCCGACGCCGATCGTGTACACCTTGACGCCCTGCTGCCGCGCCAGCGCGGTCGCCTGGGCCGGGGTGACGGCGCCGTAGTTGCTCACGCCGTCGGAAAGGAGGATCGCCACGCGCGAGGCCAGGTTGGTCGCGGCGGCCAGCCGCGCGCACGCCATCGCGAGGCCGTCGCCGATCGCGGTCGCGGTCTCCTCGGCGTCGACCCGCTCGCCGCGACTGCCCGGCACCTGCGCCTCGGCGAGGACCGCGAGGAGCGCCTCGTGGTCCGCCGTGAGCGGGCAGAGCGTCGTGGCGTAGCCGCCGAAGGCGACGAGCCCGACGAGGTCGTCCGGCCGCCGCGCGACGAACTCCCGGAACGTCTCCTTGACCACGTCCAGCCGCGTCCGCGGATGCGCGCGGTCGGTCGTGAAGTCCATCGCCATCATCGAGCCGGAGACGTCGATCGCCATCTCGATCGCGAGCGCGTCGCGGTTCTCGACGACGCGCGAGAACTCGTTCCGCGGCCGCGCGAGCGCGACGATCCCCGCGGCGAGCCCGGCGAGCGCGAGCAGCGGCGGGAGCGCCCCGGCGCGCTGGCGCCAGGTCGGCCGCCGCGCGAGGCGCGCGGCGCCGGGCAGCGGGACGGCCGTGCCGCGCGTCCGGCGCAACATCCGCCAGGCGCAGAGCGCCCACGGCGCGAACAGGGCGAAGGCCCACGGGCAGGCGAAGCTCATGGCCGCGCCCCCCCTTCCGCCCCCGCGGCCGGCGGCGGCGCGGCGGACTCCGCCTCCAGATAGGCGCGGGCGCGGCCCGCGGCCTCGCCCGCCGTCTCCTCCGTGGCGCGCGCGCCGGCGAACTTCACCAGGTCCGCCGCCTCGAGGAAGTCCGCGAG
>CAMOEO010000250.1 GCA_946612175.1 uncultured Verrucomicrobiota bacterium | reverse complement strand
CGCCCTCGGTCGCGGTGTCGCCGCCCTCGGTGCCACCCTCGGTCGCGGTGTCGCCACCCTCGGAGCCACCCTCGGTGCCGCCCTCGGTCGCGGTGTCGCCGCCCTCGGTGCCACCCTCGGTCGCGGTGTCGCCGCCCTCGGTGCCGCCCTCGGTCGCGGTGTCGCCGCCCTCGGCGCCGCCCTCCTTGTCGCCCTCCTTGTCGCCATCGGCGGCAGCAGGGGCGAGACCGGCCTTGTCTTGGTCCTCCTTCTCCTTGAACTTGTCGGGACGGAGAACCTTGTAGACGGCCGTGTAGAGCTCCTTGGCCTTCTGGGCGTCCTCGGCGCTGAGCGATGCGTCCTTCACGGCCGCGGCCAGATCGGCATCGAGCGCCTTGGCGATCGCGTCGGCGAGATCGGGCACGTCATCGGTGACGGCGGTGACAACGGCGGCGGCGCGGGAGGCGAGGGCCACCGCATCGTCGGTCTTCGCGGCGGCTCCGACGATGCCCGCGAGGGCCTCGGCGGTGTCGTTGCCGTCCTTGGCGACGACCGCGGCGGAGAGCGCGGAGGCGACGTCGCCGACGTCGGCGACCGCGTCGTCCGCATTCTCGACCGCGTTGGCGACGATGCGGGAAACGGCGTCGGCGGACTTGCCGGCGTCGGCCTCCTTGAAGACCTCGCGAGCCAGTTTGATCAGGCTGTCGAGTTCGAGTCCCTCCGCCGAGGCGGGGAGCGTGGCGGCAACGCAGAGCGCAGCGGCCGCGAGTGCAGTACGGAACAGGTGTTTCATTCTTTTTCCTTGTTGTTGTTTTCGGCGGAGACCGCCGCGCATGTTGTTGTTGTTGTTCAAAGGGAATTCGATCAGAAGAAATCGAAGTCGCCGAAATCGGTGTCGCCCGCGTCGGAGCCGGCGTCGGAAGAACCGCCGTCGGAGTCGGACGAACCCCAGTCGGAGCCGGAGTCGGACGAACCCCAGTCGGAACCGGAATCGGACGAACCCCAGTCGGAGCCGGAGTCGGCCGGAGCGTCGTCGCCGTTCGGCGCGTCGGCCGGCTGAACGGGGCCGTCGGCCGGCGAGCCGTCCATGGTACCGACGTTCTTCTGGCCCTCGAGGAAGACGTAGCTCTTGCGGGAGCCGTCGGGGAAGGAGGCCATGACGGAGACCGCGAGGCGGCCGCCGACCGCGACATGGCGCCGCCAGACCTTGGCGACGGTACGCGACTTGAAGAAAACCTTCTCCATCACGATCTGGCCGTTCTCGTCGAGGCCCCGCTCGAAGTTGCCGGTGAACTCGCCGGACTCGGGCTCGATCGATGTGACCTCGTCGTTTCCGTCGATCAGGATCGCGGTGTTGCGATGCACCTCGTCGAGGCGGTACTGGTTGCCGGAGATCTCCATCTGGCCGGGCTGGGAGAAGAAGCGGCAGTTGTAGTAGCCGGGAACCGACGGATCGGGGCGGACGGAGACCTCGTTGCGCTGCGAGAGACGGGTGCACTCGCCGACGGGCGTGCGGATCACGATCGCGGCGAGGTTCGCCTCGGCCTCCGCGTCCTTGGTGCCGCCGTGCTTCTTGACGGCCGCGGTGATGGCGGTGCGGACGGAACCGGTCTCGATGTCGAGGATCTTGAGCTCGGTGCGCATGTCGCCGTCGCCGGTCGTGCCGTCCAGCACGCGGACGCGCGAACCCTCGCCGATCACGAAGCGGAAATCGTTGGCGAGCGCGATGCTGACCCACGGCTTTTCGGGCTCGACGCCCTGCCTGCGGGCGGCGGCGAGGCTCGCGGGCGGAAGCGTAGCGGGCACCACGAGGACGGAGTCGTACGGGTACGAATAGTCGGGGCGGACCAGATCCGTCGTCCCGTCCGGCTTCTCGATGCGAACCTCCCCGACCACCTTCTTCACCGTGAACAGAGGGGTTTCGAAGATGGCGCCGAACGACGCGCCCGCCCCGAGGAGGAGGGCGGCGGCGGCAAGCGGGCCGAAGGGGATTCTGGAAGGCATCGTGGATGGCTCCTGTCGGAAGTGGGGGCGGAACGGGGCGTATGATAGAAGGAACACCGGGCAAAGTCAAATGGAAAGATGGAGGTGCGGCGCCCGTCCGCGGCGGGGCCGGCGCGCGGCGCCGGCCCCGGCGGCCCGGGCCGGGGCGACTACTGGGCCGCGGCGGCCTCGGAGGAGCCGACCAGCGGCGTGCCCGTGCCCTTGACGACGCGGCCGGCCGGATCGACGAGGCGGGCGGAGACGAAGATCAGGAGGTTCTTCTTCTCGCTCTGGTCGTACTTGTAGCGGAAGAGGTGGCCGAGGATCGGGATGTCGCCGAGGATCGGGATCTTGTCCTCCTCGCCGTAGCGCTCCTCCGTGATCATGCCGCCCATGACGACCGTCGAGCCGTTGTAGATCTCGACCGAGGTGGAGAGCGAGCGGACCGGGAAGAACGGCTGCTCCATGTTGAGCTGCGCGTACTCCACCTGGCGCTGGCCGGTGAGCAGGTTCTCGTCGCCGAAGACCGGGTAGGTCGAGCCGTAGTTCTTCCACGTCGGGATGGAGACGACGCTCGGCGAGAGGTCGAGGCCGATGCGGGAGCCGTCGGACGAGACGCGCGGCGTGACGTTGAGGACGACGCCGACCTCGCGCATCTGGAAGTTCTGGGGCTCGACGACCGCGCCCGTGTAGGTCGTGGAGTCGTTGTTGTCGTTGCTGCTCTCGAGCATCTGGACCTCGTACTCGGTCGGGTAGATGTACTCGACGACGCTCTTGATCACCGCCTGGCTGCCGTTCATCGCGACGACCTTCGGCGCGGAGAGCAGGTCCGCGTTGGTGCGGTTGGCGAGGGCGTGCAGGACGAGCGAGAGCTCGGGGTTCGTGAGGACCGAGGTGAACTGCGCGAGGTTGTCGGCGACGGAACCGCCGTCGTTGATGTTCTCGCGGGTGTTGCCGGTGAGGAAGTTGAAACCGCCGCTGATGTTGCCGGCGTTCATCTTGATGTGGCGGCGGGACTGCGGCGAGAGGCCGGCGTCGCTCTTCTTCTCGGCGATCTCCCAGTCGTCGTTGAGGATCCACTCGAAGCCGAGGGAGTTGAGGTCCTTCTGGCCGACCTCGACGAAGCGCACCTCGATCTCGACCTGGAACGGCGTGACGTTGAGGGCGCCGAGCACGTTCTCGAGGGTGGCGAGGTTGGGGGCGGTGTTGAGGACGACGAGCTTGCCGATCGAGGGCATGTACTTGATCGACGAGCCATCGGGCCACTGGACGCCGAGGTCGAGGAAGAACTTCTTCCAGTTGTCGATGCCCTTGACCGAGCCGGACTGCAGCGAGGCGCCGCCGCCGCCGCCGAAGACGTCGTCCCCGCCGCCCATGTCGGAGCCGCCGGGGATCTCCGCGACGCGCTCGCCGATGCTCGGCAGGACGTTGTACATGCGGTGGATGAGATCGCCTTCCGCCGTGTTCTTGGGCATGACCATGACGGCGTTGCCCTGGATGCGGTACTTCAGGCCGGTCATCTGCATGATGCTGTCCAGAATCTGGCTCAGCGGCATGTAGTGGCCGTTCATCGTGAGCGGAGGAATCTTGCTGTCGCCGGCGGGCGCGGCGGCCTCGGGCGAGTCCCAAGGATTGTCCGAGGCGGCGACGGCGCCCATGTCGGCCGGGGCCGAGAGGTCGCCGAGGTTGAGGATGAGGTTGATGCCGCGCTCCTTGGCGTCGTCGGTCGTCTCGTCGTACTCGCGCGACATGGCGGCGAGGTCGCGGATCACCGTCTCGATGGGGGCGTTGCGCAGGTCGAGCTCGGGGATGATGATGCTCTCCATCTTCTTCTTGATGCGGAGCTCGTTCTTCAGCTCGTTCGGGTTCGAGCCCTCGCCGGCGCCCTCGGGCGTGACGCCGACGTCGATGTCGCCGGAGATGTAGTTGATGCCGTAGTTGCCGGGCGTCCACTTGCCGGTGACGTCCCTCATCATGCCGTCGCGGGTCGTCTCGCGCTCCTTCTCGACGTAGCGGTGCTGCGCGATGGCGAGCTTGCGGAGCAGGTGGAGGGCGGGCGTGCACCACGGATGGTCGTGGAGGACCAGCTCGGTCACGCGGCGGCAGTCCTCGTACTCGCCGGTGGCGTAGTACTCGCGGGCCTGCTTGAGGCGGGCGGAGATGTCCGCCTGGGCGGCGCGCCACTCCGGGCTCTTGTGGCGGCGGAACCGCGGCGGCGGCTCGACGACCGGGGGATTCTCCTTGAGGCGGTTGATCTCCGTGATCAGGTCCTGGGCCTTCGGGTGGTAGTGGTTGCGGGCGTCGCGGGCGTGCTTGATGGCGTCGTCGTAGTCGCCATCGTCCTTGAGGCGCTCGGCGAGGCGGTAGTAGGCCTCCCCGATGCCCATCTCGGCGATCTCGATCTTGTCGTGGACCCCCTCCATGTCGTAGGGGACGAGGAAGCGCTTGGCCTCCTCGAACTTCTCGCGGGCGCGATCCCAGTTGCCGACCGCGAGGAAGTTGGTGCCCTGACGGACGCAGTCGAGGCCGTGGGAGATGAGCAGATCGCGGCGAATGCTCTCGATGGTGCTCAGCTCGCTGATGCGCTGCGCCAGGGGGTCGGCGGGAGCCGCGACCGCGACGGCGTCGGACTCGGCGTCGAGATCGGGGCCCTCGCCGTCGTCGAACGCGACCGGAGCCTCGTCCACGGCCGGTTCGTCGTCCGCAATCGGAACCTCGTCCACGGCCGGCTCGTCAATCGCGACCGGAGCCTCGTCCACGGCCGGTTCGTCGACCGCGACCACCGGCTCGTCCGCAACCACGGGCTCGTCGTCCGCGACCACAGGCTCGTCGTCCGCGGGCTCGGCCGCGGGAGCCTCCTC
>CAMOEO010000249.1 GCA_946612175.1 uncultured Verrucomicrobiota bacterium | reverse complement strand
CCGCGCGCCCGGCATCCGCGGCTGGCTCGCGGAGAATGCGCCCGAACTCCTCCCGCACTACAAGACGCTGATGGCCTACAAGCGCCTCGCGGAACGCTTCCGTCTCGCCTGCGGGCTCGACGAGCCCGGCACAGCGGAGGAACTGCTCGCGATCCGCGCACCGGGCCGCCCGGCGCCCGCCCGCGCCCGGCGGACCGCGCTCGCAAAGCCCCGGCGGGAGGCCGCGGCGCTCCTCGCCGCCCTGCTCCGGCCGACCCTCCGCGCGCTTGACGACGAACTGCACCGACGGCTCGGCCTCGTCCGCAGGCATCGCGGCCCGCGGCGACGCCGCTCCGCGTAGCCCCTCGCCGGCCACCGGCGCGGCCGGACGATGCTTCTCCCGCCGGGAGGAACCGCGCTAGCGCCGCAGGATCGCCAGGCCGGACGGCGGGACGGGCAGGTCGAAGATCCCCGCCCGGCGCGGGAGCGCGCCATCCGCCGCGACCCGCCGCCCGGTGCAGTCCAGGAGCTCGAGCGACGCCGGGCGCGAGGCGAGGCGGATGGTCAGGCCCGCGGCGCCGGTGGCGTTGACGACGTACCCGGCCGGAGCGCCGTCCTGCCACGCGTCGGCGACGGCGCCGCCCTGGTAGACGGCGGTGACGGTCTCGTCCGCGCCCGCGGCGGCGACGACGGGATACGCGGCCTCCGGATGCAGCGGACGGAACGGCGCGTCGAGCAGCGTCGCGCGGTGCGCGTTCCAGAAGCGCAGCCAGAACCGCAGCGCGGCGCGGTGGCGCGCCGGCAGCGCCGCGAGGCGCATCGAAATCTGGGGGACGGCGAAGAGGCACGCGAGCAGCTGCAGCATCGCGTCCTCGGCCGTCGCGCCGAGGTCCCACTCGAGCATGTCGCCGTGGACCGCCGTCGCGCCGGACGTGAGGCGCAGGTCGACGGTCTTGATGCGGTTCGTGGCGATGCACGACGGGCAGTCCGACGCGCGCAGCATGCCGCCGAAGCGCCGCATCGCCGGCCCGACGTAGCCCTGGCGAAACTCGACCAGCGCCGCCGGGTTGGCCTCGCGGACCGCGGCGGAGACCTCCTCCAGAAGCGCCACGACCGCCCGCGGCACGCTCGCGAAGTCGCGCCCCGCGAGCGGCCCGGCCTCCGCGACGGCGTCCTCGCCCGGCGGAAGGTTCGGCGCAGGGACGGCGCCCGGCGCCTCCGCCGGCGCCGAGGTGCGCAGCTCGAAGGAGTCGAGGAAGTCGAGCTTGAGGCCGTCTAGCTCCCACTCGCGCACGGCGCGGCCGAAGAGCGCGGCCAGATGCGCGCGCACCTCCGGGAAGCGCGGGTCGAGGATGCCCCACTCCTCCCCGCCCGGGTTGCGGATCCAGAGCATCCGGTCCGCCCACTTCCGCCACGCGCGCGAATGCCGCCCGACGAACGGAAGCGCGAACCACAGCACGAAGGCGAGCCCCTCGGCGCGGACGGCGCGGGAGAGCGCCCGCATGTCCGGGATCTTCGCCGGATCGGGCGTCCAGTCGCCGACCTTGGACGGGCTCTCCTTCGGCACGCCGCGCACCGGGCGGCGCAGGTCCCAGCCCGAGTCGAGCAGCAGCCCGCGCATGCCGAGCCGCTTCGCCGCGCGCGCCTCCGCGAGCACCGCCTCCGGCGTCAGCGCATGGTGGTAGGAATACCACGTGGAATACCACGGGCGGCGCGCGGCGTCGGGAAGGGGCGGGATGGTTGAAGGGGTTGAAGAGGTTGAAGGGGTTGAAGGAGACAAAGGGGAGGAAGGGAGCGAAGCGAAGCCGTCGAGCCAGCGCGCGGCCTCGGACAGCGCCTCGGCGAAGGGCCGCACGCGCACGTCGAGACGGATGCGGACCGAGTAGCGGGCGAGCGGGTCCTCGGGCTCGGTGAAGAAGGAGACCGACAGCTCCTCGTCGGCGCGGAACTCGTCCACCACGCCGCGGATGGCGACGCGGCGCACGCACTCCGAGACGGCGAGCACGAGCCGCGCGGCGCCGTCGCCGCCGACGTTGGCGTAGAGCGGCAGGTCGCGCGCGGCGTTCGCGCCGATGCGCGCCGCCGTCCACGGCAGCGGCATCTCGAAATGAACGTGGCGCGGCGTCCAGCACGCGACGGCGCCGCGGATCGGCGCGCGCAGCGCGAGCGTGCAGCGCGGCGGCGCGTGCGGCGCGCCGTCCGCGGTCTCCAGCGCGAGGACGATCTCCTCGACGCCCGGGACGGGCCGGACGGACGCGAGCGTGGCGCGCCACGGGCCGTCCGCGGACGGCCCCTCGAACGTGGCCGGCCCGAGCAGGGTTTCGAGGGCCGGCGCGGCGGACTCCTTCTTCATGGCGGGGCGGCGGGCTACAGGCTCTCGAAGAACACGCGCTTCGCCTTGCCTTCGGCGCGGGGAAGCGCGCCGGGGGCGTAGACGTCGCCCTCGGGCGTGAAGCCGAGCGTCTCCTTGAGGACCTTGGCGACCTGGTGGCCCGTGACGCCGGGCTCGGCCTCCACCTCGACGCGGAGCTTCTTCGTGCCGTCGTGGTCCTGCACGATGAGGCGGTAGTTCGGCAGCACGCCGGGGATCTTGAGCAGCGCCCTCTCGATCTGGAGCGGGAAGAAGTTCACGCCCGAGATGATGAGCATGTCGTCGAGCCGGCCCGAGATGCGGTCGAGCCGCAGGCCCGTGCGGCCGCAGGCGCACTTCTCGCGCGAGACGACGCGCGAGAGGTCGCCCGTGCGGAAGCGGATCACGGGCAGCGCCTCGCGCGTGAGCGCGGTGGCGACCACCTCGCCGACCTCGCCGTCGGGGACGGGCTCGCCGGTCGCCGGGTCCACGATCTCGACGATGTAGTGGTCCTCCCACTGGTGCAGGCCGCAGTGCGCGGGGCAGTCCTGGCCGAGCGTGCCGACGCCGCCGGTCTCGGTCATGCCGTAGATGTCGAACGCCTCGATGCCGAGGCCGTCGTGGATGCGCTTCTTCATCTCGTCGGAGAACGACTCCGCGCCGAAGATGCCGATCTTGAGGTCGGGGAGCTTCACGTGCATCTCCTCCATCACCTCCATGATGCGGAGCGAGTACGAGACGACGCTCCCGAGGACGCGGGTGTGGAAGTCGCGCGCGAGCGTGATCTGCCGCTGCGTGTTGCCCGAGCCGGTCGGCACGACGAACAGCCCCGCGGCCTGCGCGCCGTGGTAGAAGCCGAAGCCGCCGTTGAAGAGGCCGAAGCCGGGCGTGATCTGGCACGTGTCGCCCGGCTGCGCGCCGGCCATGCGGTAGCAGCGCGCCATGCACTCGGCCCACTGCGCCAGGTCCGCCTTCGTGTACGGCATCACGACGGGCGTGCCGGTGGAGCCGCTCGACATGTGCATCTCGGCGAGCGACTCCTTCGGGACGCAGCACATCCCGAGCGGATACTGCTCGCGGAAGTCCTTCTTGGACATGAACGGCAGCTTCGTCAGGTCCTCGAGCCCGCGGAAGCCCTCGGGGTCGATGCCGGCCGCCTCGAAGCGGGCGCGGTACCAGGCGTTGTTCGCCATCACGTGGCGGACGGTCGCCCTGAGGCGGCGGTTCTGGAGGTCTTCGAGCTGCGCGCGCGGCATCGTTTCCGCGGCTTCGTTGTGGTAGTGGTGGTTCATGGGTTGTCTCCTATTTGCAAAACGCAGATCCTCGTGCTCCGCGCGGCGCCGGGCGGTGCAAAACTCCAATCCTCGTACTCCGGACTGCTCGGCACTCCCCGCGCCTGCGGATCGGAGTGTTGCATCTCCCGCGCCTGCGGATCGGAGTGTTGCAATGCCGCGCAGACCAGATCGCCCATCTCGTGGCAGCGGCGGTAAAGGGTGGCGCGGTCCGGGCGGGCGGCGGCGGGCGGGTAGAGCGAGAGAAAGAGCATGCGGCCTTCGGCGCACAGCGCCTCCTTGGCGCGGGTCGGGTGCCAGCGTTCGCCGAAGCCCTCCGGGGCAAGGACCACGAGCGAGCCGCCCGCCTGGAAGATCGCATTGCCGCACGCCTTCTCGCAGGGGCTCATGAAGGTCCCGACGCCCGCGCAGCCGGGGCCCATGCGCCGTGCGGTCTCGAGCGCGGCGCGCCACTCGGGTCCATCCTCCGGCCACGAGCGCGAGCAGCGGAAGGGCTCGAGAACCGGCAGGCCGAGCAGATCGGGGTTCCCGTAGGCGAACCATTCCCGGTCCGCAAAGGTGATCGGCCGCACCTGCGTGAAGAACCGGCGGTTCATCCGCCGCCGCCAGGCGCGCATCGGGTTTTCGCGGATGTAGCGGGTGAAGGCCGCGAGCTGGCCGTCCTTCTTCACGATCCAGTCGTGCCAGTCGGGCTCGAAGAGGGCAAAACTTCGATCCGCATGCCCCGAAGGCGTCGCCTCCGGATCCCGGGGGGCCGAACCGCGGCGCCCCTGGATCGGAGTATTGCAGTAGGTCCGCGAAAGCGCCGCCACGAGCGCCGCGACATGGTCTCCGAGCGGGATCCGAGGATCGGAGCCTTGCAACCGGAGCAGCAGGTGGATGTGGTCGGGCATCACGATGAAGGTTTCGACCGGCGCGAGGCCGGGGCGATCCCGGCCGAAGGAGCGGATCGCCTGCGCGAGGGCGGAGGTGAGGCGGTTCGCGAGCAGGTAGCGCGGGCGGCCGCGAGCGTCCTTCGGGGGATTCTCCTCGCCGCAGAGGCGCGAGAAGTCCGCCAGCCCGGGCCGGCGCTTGAGCGTGACCATGTAGAAGAGCGGCCGCGCGTAGTCAAATCCGGGAAGGCGCCCCATCGTCAGCCCTCCGCTCCGGCCATCGCCCGCCCGCAGGCCCGTGCGATGGCGTTGCGGGCGCGGCCGCGCCGGTTGAAGACGAGCGTCTCGAAGGCGTCGAGGACGCCGAACATCCGCACCGCGGCGTCGCCGTCGACGCCGTCCTCGGCCGTGGCGCGACGCTCCTCCCC
>CAMOEO010000248.1 GCA_946612175.1 uncultured Verrucomicrobiota bacterium | reverse complement strand
CGCGAGGGCGTCAAGCACGCCATCGGCATGAAGACGGCCCTCGAGATCGCCGAGCAGCGCCGCGCCGAGGACGCCGCCTCGCGCGCCGCCGCGGAAAAGGCCGCAGCCGAGGCCGCCGCCCGCCACGCCGCGGAAGCCGCGGCGAAGACCGCGTCCCAGTCCTAACCGCCCGCAACGGACCGCCATGCACACGACCTTCCCGGCCTACCCCGACATTGTCCGGGCCCTGGAGAACGGCTCGCCCGACCGTCTCTTCCCCGGCGCCGCGGACCCCGCGCGCTTCGCCCGCCACGCCGAGGCGCTCGACGTCGTGGAAAAGGCGGCCCGCGAGGCGCTCGGCACGCCGCTTCCCGACCTGCCGTGGTCGAAGTTCCGCCTGTTCCGCGACACCGGCGACCGCGCCACCTTCGAGAAGCCCTTCTTCGACCGCCGCGTCCGTCTCGCGAACCTTCTCGCCGCCATCCTCGGCGGCCGCGACACGGACGGCGCGCTCCTCGCCGCGCTCGAGGACGCGATGTGGGAGACGTGCAACGAGTTCACCTGGTCGATTCCCGCCCATCTCTGGCGCGCCGGCCCGCGCGAGCGGCGCATGCGCGACGAACGCCACATGCTCGATCTCTTTTCGACCGAGACGGGCTTCTACCTCGCCGAGGCGCTCCACTTCCTCGGCGACCGCGTGGACGCGCGCGTCGCCGCGCGCGTCCGCGCGGAAATCCGCGACCGCATCCTCGACAGCTACCTCGGCCCCTACGAGACCCCGTGGTGGGCCGGCGGGAACAACAACTGGGGCGCCGTGTGCGCGGGTTCCATCGGCGCCGCGTTCCTCTACGAGGAGCGCGACCCCGCGCGCCTGCGCGCCGCCCTCGTCCCCGTCCTCGGCACCATGGAGTCGTTCATCGACTCCTTCCCCGAGGACGGCGCCTGCGAGGAGGGCGCCGGATACTGGAGCTACGGATTCGGCTACTTCGCCCTCTTCGCCGACCTCCTGCGCGACTACACCGACGGCGCGCTCGATCTCTTCCAGGCGCCCGGCGTCCGCCGCATCGCCAACTTCCCGCAGGCCGTCCGGCTCACCGGGAACCGCGTCGCCAGCTTCTCCGACGGCGGGCGCTTCTGGCATCACGGCGGCTGGCTCCAGGCCCTCCTCCGCTCCCGTTTTCCCGAAATTCCCGAGAGTTCCGGCTCGATCGCGCCGGCGTCCCGCTTTACCAGGCCGGGCCCCCTCCTGCGCGACTTCGTGTTCTGCGACCCCGCCACGGCCGCCGCGCCGCCGCCGGACGCCGTCTCGTACCTGCCGGACGCCCAGTGGCTCGTCGTGCGCCGCGCCCCGTTCGCCTTCGCCGCGCAGTTCGGGAACAACGGCGTCTCCCACAACCACAACGACGTCGGCTCGTTCCTCCTGGTCGACGGCGACGGGGAGGGCCCGATGGACCTCGGCAGGGGCATCTACACGCGGCAGTATTTCGGCCCCGAGCGCTACTCCGACGACATCCTCTGCTGCGGTTCCCAGGGCCACAGCCTTCCCCTGGTCGGCGGCGCCCGCCAGCAGCCCGGGCGGGAGTTCCGCGCCGCCGGCGTGCGGCTGGAACGCGCCCCCGGCGACTCCGAACTCGTCTTCTCCGGCGACATCGCGCCCGCCTACGGTCTTCCGGCGCTCCGCTCGCTGCGCCGCACCTTCCGCGTCCGTCCCGCCGAGGGCGCCGTCTCCGTCGAGGACGCCTTCGACCACGAGGGGGGCCTTCCGCCCAGCGTCGAGCGCTTCATCGGCTACGAGAAGCCGATCCTCGAAGGACCGGGTCGCGCGCGCTTCGGCGCGTTCGCGGTCCGCTTCGACCCTTCCTTCGCCGCCGAAATCCGCTCGATGACGTTCCGCGCGCCCGGCACCGCCGGCGGACTCGGCGGAGCCGAGACGCCCGTTCACGCCCTCGACGTTTCCGTCCCCGCCGGCACCGTCTCGTTCAGGATCGAGTTTTTCCGGCCTTGAACCGCCCGCCTCGCCGTGAAACGCCCCGTTCCCCTCCCCGCCTCCGCCGCGCTTGACACGACTTCGAAAAACAAACAGAATCCAACGCCATGAAAGACACGAAACTCATCCTTCTCCTGTCCGCCGCCGCGCTGCTCGCCGGCTGCGCGACCGTCCGCGAGGCGCGGCGCGCGCAGGAAACCGACACGGAGCGCACGGTCCGCTGGGCCGAGACGCCCTTCGCCGCGCGCGAGGGGGCGCTCCCGATGCACGAGCTCGCCGCGTGGGCGCGCACGAACGCGCCCGCCGTCGTCCAGGCCCGCCAGGACGTCGTCCAGGCGCAGATCGCGCTGCGCGCGATCAAGGCGGCCTACGTCCCCGTCGTCGACGGCTCGATCGCCTACACCTACGCCTCGCAGAACATCGACCCGCACGACACGAAGTGGGACGGCGAGGGCGCGTGGGGCGGCAACCTCTCGCTCAACTGGCTCCTGTACGACTTCGGCCGCACGCGCGCCTCGACGCGCCGCGCCGTCGCGGCGCTCGCCGCCGCCGACCGCGCGGAGCGCGAGGCGGAGAACGGCGCCGTCTACGCCGTGCGCGCCGGCGTCTACGCCGTCAACCGCGCCAAGGAGATGCTCAAGGTCGCCACCGCCGCGACGGCGAGCTACGAGGAGCACCTCCGCCAGACCAAGGACCGCTTCGACGTCGGCGCCGCGATGAACTACGACGTCTCGAAGGCGAACGTGGACTACCAGAACGCGCGCCTCTCGGAGATCTCCGCCCGGAACGGCCTCGCGAACGCCCGCGCCTCGCTCGCGCTCGCGCTCGGCCTCGCCGAGAGCCCGGACTTCGAGGTCGAGCCCGCCGACGCCTGGTGGCCGCGCCTCCCCGAGGCGCCGGAGGCGCTGATGGAGATCGCCCGCACGAACGCCCCCGCGCTCGCCGCGCTGCGCGCCCGCGCGGAGGCGGCGAAGGACTACGTCGACTGGACGATCTGCGACCTCTACCCGACGCTCTCCCTCCGCCTCACGTTCGACGCGAAGGGCGACAGCTCGCCGCTGCTGTGGAACTACGCCGCCGCGCCGGCCGTCGCGCAGACGCTCTTCAGCGCCGGCGCGAAGAACCGCCAGATCGAGACGGCCGTCGCGCAGCTGCGCGCGGCGCGCAGCGCGCTGGCCGAGGCGGAGCAGAAGACGTGGAACGCCATCCTCGCCGCCACGCTCGAGGCCGACCGCGCGAAGGAGTCGCTCTCCGTCGCGCA
Organism: uncultured Verrucomicrobiota bacterium; assembly: GCA_946612175.1. Taxonomy (GTDB): domain Bacteria; phylum Verrucomicrobiota; class Kiritimatiellia; order RFP12; family UBA3636; genus UBA3636. Next base: position 1,725 of record CAMOEO010000248.1, on the reverse strand, counting down.
GGCCGCGCTCGACGCCGCGGAGGAGAACTTCGAGGTCGTGTCGAGCCGCTACGACGTGGGGAAGGCCTCCTCGCTCGAGCGCACGGACGCGCAGGTCGCGGTCACGGGCGCCCGCGCGAACGTCATCTCCGCGCGCTACGACTGGTTCGACGCGAAGATCCTCCTCGCGCGCCTCGTCGGCGACGACTCGGAGGACGGCCCCCGCTTCCGGGCGGGCCCCTCCCCCGTTCCGCCGGAGGAGGTCCCCGCCCCGTAGGGCGCGCCGTCCGGACGCGCCCCTCCCCCGGACGCCGCCCGCGCGCGCGGGCGGCGTCCGCCGTCTTCCTCCCCCGCCGCCGCGCGGCCGCTCGCGCGGCCTACGCCGCGGGGGTCTTCGCGGGACGCCGCGCGAGCCAGACGAGCAGCGCGACGGCCGCGACGAGCAGCGGGATGCCGACGAGCGGCCGGTAGAAGAGCCAGGCCAGGCCGATCGTCCCGAACGAGAGCGCGAGGGAGACCACGCCCGCCACGAGGCCCGTCCCGAAGGAGACGATGCGGCCGAGGAAGGGAAGCACGTCCGCCAGCGTGGAGAGCGGCCCGAGGACCGCGCAGAGGCCGCGGTACATCAGGAAGAGCCCGATGGCGCGGAGGATCCACGTCAGCACCCGGTTGGCCTGCTTCGCCGACGCGAACATCTCCTCCGCCGTCCGGCGGCCGTTGGAAAGCAGCAGGATGGATTCCCCGTTGGAGGCGACGTACGGCTCGACGACGGGCTCGAACGCCGAACCGCCCTGCCGCCCCACGACGGAGACGTTGCCGAGCGGCGTGACCGAAAGCGAGATGCGCTGGTCGCCGATCGCCGGCACGGCCGGCGGCTGCGGAAGCGGCGCCGGCTCCGCGGCGGGCGCGGCGGCGGCGACGGGCGCGGCGTTCGTCTCCGCCGCGGGCGTCGCGGACTGCGCGGCGGACGCCTGCGCGGGCGCGGCGGCGCGTTCGGCCGACCAGTACAGCCCCTGCGGGACGCGGAACAGGCCGCGCGGGGCGCCGGCGGGAAGCGGGGCGTCGACGGGCACGCGGACGGTGACGCCGGCGCCGGCAAGACGGCGCGCGGCGTCGTCGGGGAGGCGGAAGGCGCCGGCGAAGAGGGGCTCGGCGTACGACTCCTCGGCCTCGACGGGCCAGAAGGTCGGGTTCTCGTGGCCCGCGGGCTCCTTGAATTCGGAGGAGTCGACGGGCTCCTCCGACCAGCCCTTGCGGTAGTCGTAGACGATGGTGACGTCGGAGCTGCCGCCGACGTTCTTCTTCTCCGAGCGCGTCTCGGTCTCCTCCCACTGGAAGGTCTCGACGGTGCGGCGCAGCGCGATCGCGTTCGTCTCGACGCCGAACACGCCGTCGCGCAGGATCGCGGGCGTCGACGCGGCGCCGGCGAAATGGACGAGCCGCCCCTCGTTCTCCGGGAGCGCCGCGGCGGCGTCGACGGAGACGACCGCGCCGGCGCCCTCGTCGAGCGCGCGGGCGCGGCGGACGGCGCGGCCCTCGTTGAGGAAGAGGACCGGAAAGGAGACGACGAAGAGGGCGGCCCCGAGGAGGACGCCGCGGAAGGATCCGCCCAGGCGGCTTCCGAAGGAGTGGTGGATGGTTTCCGTGACGGCCATGGCGGCGGGTTCCTTTCTACGTCGGGCTAGTTCTTCCCGTGGCAGTTCTTGTACTTCTTGCCGCTGCCGCAGGGGCAGGGGTCGTTGCGGC
>CAMOEO010000247.1 GCA_946612175.1 uncultured Verrucomicrobiota bacterium | reverse complement strand
AACCCGGTTTTCGTTGCGCCAGACGCGCATCGAGCAGCCGAAGCGGCGGCGGAAGAGCTCCTTCAGGTAGCCGTCGCTCTCGAAGCCGCACAGTCCGGCGATCTCCCCGATCGGCGTGCGCGTTTCCGTGAGGAGGGCGCGGACGCGCGCGAGCCTTGCGTCCTGCAGCGCCTGGCAGACGGTGCCGCCGGTGACGGTCTTGAAGTTCATCTCCAGAAGCCGGACGGACGCGAACGCCGCCCGCGCCACGTCCCGGACGCCGATGCCGCCCGAGGCGGCGTGTTCGCGGATGAACGACTTCGCGCGGGAAACCATGAGCCGCGCCTCGTGGGAATCGCTCGTGGACTGCCGTCGCGCCACGCCCCGAACGCCGAAGAAGAGGCGTCGGCCGGAAGGCGTTTCTCCGCGCAGCAGCGCGACGAGCGCCTCCGCCTCCAGGTAGCCTCCGCCCTCCAGGTCGATCACGATGCTCGAAAGCGTGGGCGTCACGTGCGGGCAGATGAACTCGTCGTCGTCGACGCCTAGGACGAGCGCCGCCTCCGGAACCGCGACGCCGGCCGCGCGGCAGGCTTCGAGGACGTTGCCGGCCAGCAGGTCGCGCGCGGCGAGGATGCCGCACGGCTTCGGGAGCGCCGCGATCCACTTCGCGAGCGCCCGTCGCTGCGCGGCGCCGGCGTCCGGGGCCGCCCGCGCCGCGCCGAACGAGGCGTAGGAGAGCCCCCGGCGGGCGGCGCATTCGCGGAGCGCGGCGTCGCGCTCCGCCGACCATGACGCCTCCGCCGCGTTGCGCGCCATTCCGCGCTCCCCCACGAACGCCAGGTGGTCGACGCCGCATGCGGCGAAGTGCTCCGCCGCCCCCGCGGCCACGGCGGCGTTGTCCGGAAACACGCTCGCCGTCGGAAACGGGCACGCTTTCGGCGGATCGAGGCCGGAGAGCACCGCCGCGCGGCAGCCGATCTGCACGGCGTCCGGCAGGACCCTTTCCGGCTGGCGCCCGACGATCAGGCCGTCCGGACGCCAGTCGCGGAAGGCGCAGATGCCCGGTCCGGCCGTCCCCGGCCCGAAGAGCCGGACCTCGACGTCCTGGTGCGTGGCCGCATAGCGGAGGATGCCCCGCGTCATTTCGCGCGACGAACGAAGGCCCACGTCCATGTGCGCCAGAATCCGCAGCCGTTTTTGCCCGTCTGTTTTCATGCCGGGGAGTCTATCGCGAACGGCGACTTTTCGCAACCGATTTTTCGGAATGTCTGATCTTTTTTTCGCGTTTACATATTGTTTTCCCGCATCCGATTTGCAACAATCGTCTTGTCTCGGGAAAGCCGTGTCCGGATGGTCCGGCGGCGTTCCCGCGCACAATCCGGGAACCGAAATGAAAACCGTCCTTTCAGACTTCGGGCACGAGTCCGCCGCATCGGCCGGAACGGCGACTTTCCGCGGCCGGGCGTGGACTGCCGCCGCGCTCGCGTTCTGCGCGTTCGCCCTCCCCGCGGCGAGTCTCGCCGACGCCCCCGACGCCTACCTCGACTACGTGGAATCGACCGGTGCCCAATACGTCGACACGGGCGTCGCCGGCAAGGCCGGAACGCGCATGGTCGCCGAAATGGAGTGGGTCGCCCGCCCGTCCGTCCAGAGCACCTTCTGCGGCGCGGCGAGCGACGGCAGCTGCGTGACGCCCTACACGTCGGCCGGGACGCACCAGGTGGGCTACGCGAGGAACACCCAGTATCAGATCCAGGACGGGGGAAAGGCCAGTCCGGACACGCGCTTCCGCGTCGAGACGACGCTGGAGACCGGATCGCAGTCCATCAACGTCCGGACGCTCGACGGCTCGGGCTACAATGGTTCCCGCACCTACAACGATGCCGCCGCCGTCGATCTGGGCCGCTCGCTCTACCTCTTCGCCCGCAACGACGCCGGAACGGCGAGCCAGTTCTCCGTCGCGCGCGTCTTTTCGCTCCGGTTCTGGCAGCTGGACGGCAATGGCGACTGGCAGCTGGTGCGCCACTTCCTGCCGTGCCGCAAGGACAACCGCGCCGCACTCTACGACAAGGTGAGCGGCGCCGTCCACTACCCGCAGGGCGGGGACCTCGTCGCCGGCCCGGTCCTGCCCCGGCCCGTGGATTTCGTCGAGTGGGTGCAGTCCGACGGCGCCGACGGCGACCGCCGGCTCTCCATCGACACCGGCGTCCCGGCCAAGGCCGGAACCGGAATGGCCGCCGAAATAGAATGGCCGGAAAAGCCCTCCTCGGCGAGCGCGTTTTGCGGGGCGATGTCGGCCGGCGGCAAATACTTTACCCTTTACACTTCCGCCGGTACGCACCAGATGGGCTACGACACCTGGGCTGCCGCCCAGATCAACGGCGGGGGGAACGCGGTGAAGCCCGTCGTCCGGTATCGTGTCGCATCGCATCTGGCCGCGGCCGACCAGTATCTGAACGTGAAGGCCCTCGACGGCTCCGGCTACGACGGCACCCGCACCTACAACACCGCCGACGCGGTGGACACGGCGCAGACGCTCTGCCTCTTTGCCCGCAACGACGCGGGAACGCCGAACCTGTTCTCCCGAGCCCGCCTCTACTCGCTCGTCCTCACGAACGAGCTCGGCGTCGCGCGCGACTTCCGTCCCTGCGTCGCGGACAACGGCCGCGCCGGCCTCTACGACACCGTTTCCGAGCGCGTCTTCTTCCCGCAGGCTGCCGTCGATGGCGCGCCGGCGGAATTCCGCCTCGCCACCGAAGTCGGCGCGGTCACGAACCGCCCCGCCACGAAGAAATGGCCGCAGACGCGCCCCGAATGGATCGCGGCGAACGGCACGAACGACTACGTCGATCTCGGTGTCATGGCCCGCGACGGCACCTGCATGCTCGCCGAGGTGGAGTGGAACGCCATCCCCGCCGCCGGCACCTTCTGCGGCGCGGCGACGAACGCCTCCTCCGCGCTGTTCACGACCTACCGCGTCACGCCCGATTTCCACCGCATGGGCTACTACAACGGATCCTCGACGCTCGGCGGCGCGAACTGCGCGCCGGTCGCCGGCGTCCGCTACCGCGTGGAAACTTCGCTTGCCAACGGGGAACAGGTCATCGCCGTCGCGAAGCGCGTGGACGGCTCGTGGGTTCCTGTGGGCCAAGGGACGCGCACCGTCGGCCTCTCCTTTCCGGCGGGCCACGCGGACTTGGGCCTCCCGCTCTACCTCTTCGCCCGCAACCTCAACGGCGTTCCCGACGAGTTCGCCCCCGTTCGCCTCTACTCCTTCAAGCTCTGGCAGGGCGGCGCGCTCGTGCGCGACCTCGTGCCGATCTTCGATCCGGCCGACGACGTTCCGGCCCTCTTCGACAAGGTCTCCAAACGCTACTACCGCGACAACGGCGGCTACTCGCTGACCGCCGGCGGCGAAACGGCGCCCTTCCCTGGCGAGGGCACCATCTGGATCATGAAATAGCCATGCGCCGCACCGCAACCGTCGCAGCCGTCGTCCTGGCGACACTAGGGGGTCTAGAGAATCTAGAAGCCCTAGACAGGCTAGAAGCCCTAGAGGGGCTGGAGAAGCGAGAACTTCCAGCAAATCTGGAAAACCTCTCGTGGACCCTCCCTCCCGGCGCGCGCATCGAGGAGACCACCCTGATCGCGGAGCTCTCGCCCGGCTCCCCGACCAACTCCGTCCATTGCGAGGCGCCGCTCGACCTCGCCGGTCTGTTCGCCGACAACCGCGGCCTCGTGCTGACGGTCCGCGTCCGCGCGGAGGGCGTCACGAAGCCCGCGCACGACTGGAACGGCGTCAAGTTCATGCTCCGCTACGTGGACGCCGACACGGGCAGGACGCACTATCCAGGGGCCTCCGTTCCCATCGGCACCTACGGCTGGCGCACCGTCACCAACCGCGTGAACATTCTCACGTCCCCTGTCAACCCCGTCGATGGCCGCGCCACGCTCGTCCTCGGCCTCCAGGAATCCACCGGCCGCGTCGAATTCGACCTGTCCTCGCTGACGCTGGCGACCGAGGACGTCGGCGTCTCTCCCGTGAACCAGGACTGGATCGTGCGGTATCCGCCAGAGACGGATCCGCATGTCATCGTGGCCGCAAAGCGGCCGCTACGCGGCTGCATGCTTCCGCACGGCACCAAGGAAGAGGACATCGCCACGCTGGCCTCGTGGGGCGCGACGCTCGTGCGCTTCCAGATCGCCCGCAACTGGACGGGCGTCGACGACAACCAGGATCTCGCCGAATACGCCGCCTGGGTCGACTCGCTCCTCGACAATCTCGCCGAGGTCCTCGAATGGTGCGCCGCGCGCGGCATGAAGGTCTGCGTCGACCTGCACACCCCGCCGGGCGGCAAGAGGGCAGGGGACCGGGCGATGAACATGTTCTTCCAGAAGAAATTCGCCGATGCCTTCGTCGAGACGTGGCAGCGCATCGCCACGCGCTTCAAGGGCCATCCCGCGCTCTACGGCTACGACCTCGTGAACGAGCCGATCCAGCGCGTACCGGCGCCGTTCTCCTACTGGGAGCTGCAGAAACGCGCCGCCGAGGCAATTCGCGAGATCGACCCCGGCGCCGCCATCGTCGTGGAGAGCAATCTCGGCTCCGTGGCGGAGTCCTACCGCTACCTCTCGCCGCTTGCGATGGACAACGTGATCTACCAGGTCCACCTCTACAAGCCCTACGAATACACGCACCAGGGCGTGTGGGGGAATCCTTTCGAAGAGGGCGGCCGTCCGCTCGTCTGGCCCGATCCGGCGCGCGGCTGGACGCAGGACCACCTCCGCCGCGTTCTGGCGCCCGTGCGCGAATTCCAGAAAAAGCACAAATGCCGCATCTACGTCGGCGAGTTCAGCGCCGTCTCGTGGGCGCCGGGCGCGGAGAACTACCTCCGCGACTGCATCGCGCTCTTCGCGGAATACGGCTGGGATTGGACCTACCACGCCTTCCGCGAATGGGGCGCGTGGAGCGTCGAGCACGAG
>CAMOEO010000246.1 GCA_946612175.1 uncultured Verrucomicrobiota bacterium | reverse complement strand
CCGCCTACTACCGCTTCGACGAGGTCTTCCGCATGGTGCGCGCGCTCCAGCCGAAGGCGACGATCTTCGCGGGCGAGAGCGACGAGTCCGACTTCCGCTGGCCCGGGAACGAGATGGGCGCGCTCGATCCGGACGCCCGCGCGACGATCGAGACGGTCGGCGGCTTCGCCGACGGCCGCTACGGCAACCCCCGCTACAGGGAGCAGATCAACGCCGGCTCGCCCGGCGGCGCGTTCTTCCGCGCCTGCGAGTGCGACTTCCCGCTCCGCAAGGGGTGGTTCTGGCGCGAGAGCGAGCGCGGCACGACGAAGAGCGGCGAAACCCTGGCGCGGCTCTACCTCGGAACCGTCGGGAACGGCGGCACGATGAACGTCGGCATCGCGCCGGACGCGACCGGGCGGCTCGACGAGGAGGACGTCCGCGCCCTCGCGCGCTTCGGGGAACTCCGCCGGGCGCTCTTCGCCGAACCGGTCGAGTCGGGCCCCGCGAACCTCGTGGAGCTGCGCGAGGACATCGCGTGCGGCGAGCACGTCGACGGCTGGCGGCTGCTCTGCGGCGCGCGCGAAGTCGCGCGCGGCCGGGCCGTCGGCCTGCGGCGCATCCGGGTCTTCGCGGACGGCGCCGTCCCGGACGCCGCCGCGCTCCGCGCCGAGGCGACGGCCTTCGCCGGCGCCGAGGCCCCCGTCCTCCGCGTCGCTGCCTACCGCGCCGACCCCGCGGTCCTGCGCGCCGTCCTCGCGGCCACCGGTTCGTCCGGCGAAACCGACACGGCCAACTGGATGACGGGCCGGCGGTAGCGTTATGCGGAGAGGGCGCCGAACCAGATGCGGAAGAACGCGTCGGGGTCCACGGTGCGGGCGAGGCGGTGCGGCGCGGGGGCGCCTTCCGGCGCGGGGCCGGGAATCGTCCAGCCGAACGTCGGCTCCTCGAGCGAGACGCGGACGAACGCGTCCTCGTAGGTGCAGACCTCCGGGTGGAAGATGCCGACGGCCGCCAGCGGGTCGTGGAACGTGACGCGCTCCGAACGCTCGAACCAGACGTCCGCGAAGTCGCGCACGGGACCGAGCGCGTCGAGCCCGGCGAAGCGCCGGCGCGCCTCGTCGCGCGGCAGGACGACCTGGGTCGTGACGTCGAGGCCGTAGCTCACGTGGACCGCCGGGCGCGGGTGCGGCGTGTTCCCGTAGACGATCGCCGTCGCCCACGGGTCGAGGAACGCGTTCCACTCGCCGCCGAGCGCGGTGAAGAAGCGGCCGCACATGAGGTAGAGGCCCTTCAGGAGCGACGGGATCTCGGGGTCGAGCGAGAAGAGCGTCGCGACGTTCGTGAGCGGGCCGATCGCGAGGAGCGCGACCTCGCCCGGGTTGGCGCGGATCGTGCGGCGCAGGAAGTCCACGGCGGAGTGGTCCGCGGCGAACCGGTCGCGCGGCCAGTCGCCGAGGCCGGCGGCCTGCGGGCAGACCGGCTGGAGCTGCGGACGGGAGAGCGGCACGGGGCAGCCCGGATGGATCGGCACGTCCGGGCGGCCGAGGTGATGGCAGATGGCGGACGCCATTTCGCAGCGCTTCTCCGGTTCGCCGCAGACCGTCGTGACGCCCAGCAGCTCGCATTGGGGTTCGCGCAGGAGGTAGGCCAGCGCCAGCGCGTCGTCGATGTCGTTTCCGATGTCGGTGTCGAGAAGGAGTTTCATGGGGGTGTTTTCCGTGTTCCGGTTCCGCGGTCGTGCGGATCTGCGCCCATTCTACCAGAAACGACCCGAACAATCCACCATGGCGACGGCCGTCACTTCAGGATGAGCAGCGCGCCGCGGAAGGGCGGAGGGCCGGGGGTGAGGTCGAAGACGCGGGCGGGCTCGGTTGCGGCGCCGGGGTAGAAGTGCATGAGCACGGCGTCGTCCGTGACTTCGAGCCGGAAATGTCCCGCGCCGGGGCCGAGGAAATATTCCCGGAGGCCCGGCTTGAAGAGGGCGATGTCGGCGTCGTAGTCCGCGCGGTTGGCGTCGCTGACCTCCTCCATGCGCCAGGTGCCGAAGGCGGAGGGCCTGTCGTGGCCGGGGAAGGGGTTGGCGTGGGCGAGGTCGTCGCTCTTCCACACGGAGTTGGCGGTGAACTCGGTGTAGCCGCCGAACTCGTTCTCGTTGCGGTAGAAGCTCGTGTAGTGCGTGTGGCCGGAGAGGACGATGGCGCGGCGGCGCGAGATGGCCTCGAAGAGTTCGGGGACGCCCCGTCCGGTGCCGCCCTTGCCCTTCCAGGCGCTGAGGCGCCAGATCCAGTTGTTGCCGCTCTGGTTCGGCGTGAACGGTCCGTGCGTGACGAGGAAAACGTAGCGCGCCTCCGGGTCGGACGCGACCTCGGCGGCGACGTCGAAGAGGCTGACGCGCTCGAAGTCGCAGAAGATCCAGCGGTCGTCGTCGAACCGGAAGGAGAAGAGCGGGTAGGCGACGTTCTCGCCGAGTTCGCGCGAGAGGAGCGGCTCGGCCCACTCGAAGTAGACCTTGCGCCCGTTCGGGCTGCCGCGGAAGTCGTGGTTGCCGATGACCGTGAGGAAGGGCAGCGCGGCGGCGTACGGCGCGCGGGTGGCGGCCAGCGCGTCGCGGAGCATCCGCAGGTGCACCGCGTCGTCGTTGCAGTCGCCGTTCACGATGTCGCCGAGCTGAAGCACGAAGCGGGTGGGGAGGGGACTCGCGCCTGTCGGCGCGAGCGCAGGACTTGCGCCTGTCGTCGCAAGCGCAGAACTTGCGGCGAGGAGCGCGGGCATGCGCGCCTGCCACATTTCGGCGCTGCGGCGGTACTCGGCGATGCCGTAGGCGGCGTTGGGGGAAGAGGTGTCGTAGGCGGCGTGGTAGACCGTGTCCGGCGAGGCGTCGAAGTGCGTGTCGCCGAGGACGGCGACGGCGTAGGCGCCGCGCCCGGCGCCGGCCGCCGCGTCGCGCCACGCCGGCGTGCGTCCGGGGATGGCCGTGGTGCCGAGAAGGGAGGAGACTTCGGCAAGTCCGCCGAGCGTCACGGCGCCGGCGACCGGCGCGGAGGATGCGCCGACGGCGGGGAGCCATACGGCGCCGGAGGGGGAACGGAGGCGGAAAAGAGGCTCGCCGGGACTGCTCGCCGCGCCCGAAACGAGATACGAAACGAGCGGCGTTTCGCCGGAGAGGTCGAACTCGATGGCCGCTTCGACGTCGGTGTCGGGATCGAGGACCACGCCTTCGAGAGGAACCCAGGCGGGGGCGCCGCCGACCAGCGCGAGACCGCGCAGGGTGGCGGACCTGTCGTCCTCCTGCACGGAGACGAGGGTGCCGCGGTCGCCGCGCGCGACCGCCTCGGCCAGGAGGCCGGGCAGTTCGCTCTCCGGGTAGCCGCCGTGCTGGCGGAGCGTCGTCGCGACGCGCACGAGGCCGTCGCGCGTGGTGTTGGCGGCGAAGGCCGCGCCGCGCGCGGGCTGGATGCTCCAGAGGGGGGCGGCCGACGGGGCGGCCCCCTGCAAAACGGGCGGCGAGGCGGTCCAGGCGCCGCCCTTCACGGCGCCGGTGGCGGCGTCGGCGGAGAACCAGGCCGCATCGTCGGCAAGGCGCAGGGCGCCCTGCGCGGTCGCGGCGGAGGCGATGGGAGCGCCGGAAGGATCAAGGAGAGTGACCATGCAGTCAAAAAGCATGGCGTCGCCGAAGTCGGAAGCGGCAATGACGCCCGCCGTGTCGAAGGCATAGTCGCCGGGGCCGGAGAGCGTCTGGTCGATGGTGCCCAGAATCCGCCCCGTTTCCGAGGCGAAGCAGGACACGGTGAGGCGCAGCTTGCAGCCGTCCGGAAGGTGGGTGCCGACCTCGGCAACGCGGACGGTGACGAGGCCGTTGGTGCGGCCGGAGGCGGCCTCGCCGGCGATACCGCCGAAGACGATGTCCGGCGCCCATTCGATCGCGACGCGCTCGCCGTCCGCGCCGGCCACGACGATGCCGTGGCGGGGTTTGTCGCCGAGGATGGTGAGCGAGTCGCCGGGCACGGCGGCGAGCATCGCCTCGTCCATGTCGGGGTAGGTGTCGGCGCCGTTCAGGGCGACGGCGTCCGGCGCCGCGGGCGGCGGCATCACGAAGAGGCCGCAGGCGAGGGAGCGGGGATTGCTGTCGCGGTAGGCGTTCACGTAGCCGCCGTGGGCGGTCGTGCCGCCTTTGAAGAAGTTCTGGAGACTCGGGCAGGATTCGCTCCAGATCGTGGCGCTGCCGCCGCCGTCGAGTTCGCCGACCTCGTTGCAGCCGAGGTCGATCATCATCTGGTAGGCATCGACGTCCGGGAAGGGCGACTCCCCGATGCCGAGGACGCCGTTGTAGACGGTGTTGGAGAAGAGGACGAGGTTCGTCGCGACGCCGACCTCGTTGGTGCCGATGCCGACGAACGTGCGGTAGTAGTAGTCGCGGCTCTGCATGTTGCCGATGGTCGTCGAAAACGACGATTCGCCGGAGGAACTGCCGACGGGGTTGATCGCGCCGCCCCTCACGGGGTAGTTGCAGTAGTTGGTGCGGATGGCGTTGCGAACCTTGCGGCCGCGGGCATTGAGCTGCCACGAGGCCGTCGGCTGCCCGCCGTAGGCCAGGCCCTCCACGCAGGTCAGCCTGCCGTGGAAGAGGTTGTGGTCGCCGGTTTCGGCGAGGTAGCAGTTCGCCGTGAGGCTGACCCGGCCGAAGCCCGTGGAGACGAGTTCGCTGTCGGAAATGACCATGCCGGTGGGGCGGGCGTAGGAGGCGGACGTGTCGAAGTAGTCGCCGTTGATGCCGGCAATGGGCGCGACGCCTTCGCTGGCGCAGATCGCCTCGGCCATCGCGCCGACGGCGGCCGGGGCGCAGCCCGGCTCGTTCGAGGCGCCCAGCCACGCCTTGAGGCGGTAGCCCTTGGAAAGGTCGAAGCAGAAGGCCGAGCCGTAGACCTTGCTGCTGTCCTTGCTCACGTAGCGGACGAACGTGACGCCCTCGCGCCCGTTCCAGTTGCGGACGGTCGTCGCGGTGAAGTC
>CAMOEO010000245.1 GCA_946612175.1 uncultured Verrucomicrobiota bacterium | reverse complement strand
CCTCTAGAGGCCGAGCTCCCGGGCCTGCTTGGAGGCGACGCGCTCGGATTCGGCGCCGGTGACCTTCTCGCAGATCTCCGCGAGGATGTCGTAGCCCTGCGACATGTAGCGAAACTTCTCGTTCACCTCGAAGTCCGCTTGCAGTGGTAGCAGCGGTCGGGCGGGTTCTCCGCGAAGTGCGGGATCGCGGCGAGGTCGGCGTCGAGCACGACGTGCCCGACGTCGAGCCCGCGGCAAAAGGAAACGGCTTCGGCAAACTCCTTTTCGGGGACGAACGGCGCGCGGACCGTGGCCGCCACGCAGCGGTTCCCAAGCTCCTCGTGCGCCACGCGCAGGAGAAAGGTCGAGTCCACGCCCGCCGAGAACGCGACGAGGGCGGAGCCGAGGTCGCGCAGCGAGGCGCGGAGGGAATCGAGCTTGGCGGTATCGTTCATCGGGGCAAATTCTAGCAAATCGTTTGACAAGGTGCAAAACACTACCATTTAGGTCGTGCATTTGCAAGCGGAAAGTGCAGCCGCGGCGGGCATCGCACCGCACCGCATCGACGCTTGCCCTCGCGCGCGGGCCTGTGCTATGATTCGCCCTATCCGTGCGGCACTCCGCCGTGCCGCCGAAAGGAAGACCTCTTCCGCTCCCCGATGCCACGCACGAAAAACAGCAAGACCCCTCGCAAACTCTCCGGCCTTTCGGACGAAGGGCGGCGGCTTCTTCGCGCGACGCGCGGCGCAAGCCGCAAGGCCATCGAGGAGACGTTCGCGCTCGGCCTGCCGATCACCTTTCTCAAGCGAGGCCGGCTCTACCACCGCTATCCCGACGGCCGGGAGGAACTCGTCTCCGAGAAGGAGATGCTCGAAGTGGCGGGGTTCGTCTATCCATGACGCCGCGCTTCCGTATGATCGCCGGGCCGAACGGTTCCGGCAAGACGACGCTCTGCGAACGGCTTGCCGCCGAGTATTCGGTCAACTTCTACACGATGGTCAACGCGGACCGGATGTTCGCCGAGGCCACCGCGAGCCGAAACCTTCGCGCACCGCTCCCGGTCGACTCCGACGCCTTCGCGCGGCATCTCTCCGCCAGCACGTATCCCCCCGGCGTCCTTGAGCCCTTTCGCGACGGCAGGATCGTGATCGAGGATGACTGCTTCCGTTTCCGGACCACGCGCTCGGTCACGACCTACACGGTTTCCCTGATTGCCAATTTCATTCAGGACGCGCTGATCGAAGCCGGGCAGAGCTTTTCGCAGGAGACCGTCTTCTCCCACCCGTCCAAGATCGATGCGCTGCGCAAGGCGAAGGAGGCCGGCTTTCGCACCTATCTCTACTTCGTCGCGACGGACTCGCCGGTCATCAATGCTTTCCGAGTGCAGTCCCGCGTCCGGAAAGGCGGCCACCCGGTTCCGCCCGACAAGGTCGTTTCCCGCTACGCGCGCTCCCTCCGCAACGTTGCGCCGGCACTTCCGTTCCTTTCCCGCGCCTACTTCTGGGACAACTCCGGCGCCGACTTCCGCTTTCTGGCTGAATACGAGGAAGGAAAGGGATTCGTCCATCTCGGCTCCCGGCTTCCGGCGTGGTTCCGGAAAAACATACCGACGGACGGGACGTAGAGGCGGCCGTGGGAGGGCGCGGCGAGGAAGCTGACCGAGACCTGCTGGGCGACGGTCGAGCGGCCGGGGCCGTTCGTGAGCGCCGCGAAGGCGAAGTCGGCGAGCGTGAAGATCGCGCCGCCCATCACGCCGCCGTGCGCGTTGCGGTGGCGCTCCGCGAGCGCGAGGCTCGCGACGGCGTGGCGCTCGTCGCGCTCCTCGAGCGTGACCCCGTTCTCGGTCGCGAACCGGTCGTTGGAGAAGAACTTCCTGGCTGTCTCGATGTCCATGGCCGCGGAGTCTACCACAACCGCCCCCGCGGCGAAAGCATTCGTTCCGGCGCCTGTCGGCGCCGCAAGGGCGGCAGTCAGCGGGCGGCCGCTTCGCCGGCGCCGATGCCCTGGAGGATGCCGGCGATGCCGGTGGCGGCGACGTCGGAGACGATCTTGCCGTCCTCGTCGAAGGCGTAGAAGTTCATCACGGACGTGGAGAACGACCGGCCGTTCGGCTGGATGCCCGCGAAGGGCGCCGCGCCGGTGAAGGTGCCGGTGCAGGTCCAGCGCACGGCGACGGTCCTTTCGTCCGCGACCATCTCCTCCAGCTTCCAGTGCACGTCCGGGAAGCTCGCGCGCATCAGCGACACGACGGAGAGGTAGCCCTCCGCGCCGTGGAGCGGCTCGGGCGAGACGGGCGTCGCGAAGGCGGCCTTCTCGGAGATGAGCTCGCGCCCGAGCGCGAGGTCGTTCTCGTTGATGCACGTCTCGAAGCGCCGCATCGCGGCCTTGTTGCGCTCGATCGGATCGACCCGGGCGGAGTCGTCGCGGCGGAACGCCCGCACGACGCGCCCGATGTACATCGAATGGACGCCGGCCGGGAAGTCGGCGTAGAGCGCCTTCGGCACGTCGCGCATCCCGTCCGGCTCGAACGGCGCCGAATACATCAGCTCGCATTCGTAGACCGCCTGCGCCTCCTCGTAGTAGGGCGTGCCGTTCGCGGTGTAGGCCAGGTGCAGCCCGAGCGCGGCGGCCTTGTCGCCGTCGCGCCCGCTATGGCGGCCCATGTAGGCGAGGACGTCCGCCTGCTTCTCCTTGTCGAACGCCATCACGGTGAAGTGCGTGGCGCCGTCGAGGAACTTCTTCGTGTGGCGCGACTCCGCCACGTAGACCGTCACGGCGTCGTTGCGGCCCCAGAGCGTGCCGAGCGCGCCCCAGCCGATGGTCATCGCGTTGCTCTTTTCGCGATCGCCGGCGCACAGCAGCATCCCGCGGCCCGTGAAGACGGTGAACGGGTTGTCCGCGAACTCCTTCCTTACGTCGAAGTCGCGGAAGGCGGGCGCGGGCTCGGTGGCGGTTGCGAGGGACGCCGCGGCGAGGGCGGCGAGTACGGGGAGGGTGCGTTTCATGGCGCACGAGTCTACCACATTTCCGCCGCTCGGGAAAGCGCGATTTCCGCGCTTGACATACCATACGGGGGTATGGTAGACTTCGCGCCGTTTCCAACGGAGAAAAACCATGAAGAACCGGGACAAGGAAGACCTGACGGCCCTGCAGCTTCGCCTCAAGAAGATCGTGGGGCAGCTCAACGGCATCCACAGGATGCTCGAGACGGACGCGCCCTGCGAGGACATCCTCACGCAGCTCAACGCGGCCAACGGCGCGCTGCACCGCCTGTCGTTCATCATCCTCGACGCCCACCTGCGGCACTGCGTCCGCGAGGGCATCGAGAGCGGCAACGCCGACGAGACGATCGAGTCGTTCGCGGAGGCGCTCGAGAACTTCTCGAAGATGGCGTAGGGGGACACGACCATGGACAGGATTCCCGATCTTCTCCTCTCGGCCCTCCGGGTGTTCGCGGCGATGTCGCCGTGGCTCGTCGCCGGCTTCTTCGCGGCGGGCGTGCTCGCCGTCTGGATCCCGCGGGCGTGGGTGAACCGGGCGCTCGGCGGGCGCACGGGCCTCTCCGGCGTCCTGCGCGCCGTGCTCGTCGGCGTCCCGCTGCCGATCTGCTCGTGCGGCGTCTTGCCGATCGCGGCGGGGCTCCGCCGCAACGGCGCCGGCAAGGGCGCCACGGCCGCGTTCCTGATCTCGACGCCGCAGACGGGCGTCGACTCCATCCTCGCGACCTACGCGCTGATGGGGCCGGTCTTCGCCGTCGCGCGCCCGCTCGCCGCCGCGCTCACCGGGCTCGTCGGCGGCGCGGTCGTCGCGGCGGTCGGGGGCGAGGACGACGCCGCGGCCGCCGCGGCGGACGAGCCGCCGCCTCCCTCGCGGGGGCTGCGGGAGATCCTGCGCCAGGCCTACGTCCGGCTCCTCGGATCGGTCGCCAAGCCGCTTGCCGCCGGCCTCGCGGTCTCCGCGCTCGTGACCGTCCTCGTCCCGGACGGCTTCTTCGCCGAGGCGTTCGGCGGGCGCGACTGGCTCGCGATGCCGGCGATGGCGCTCGTCGGGCTACCGATGTACGTCTGCTCGACGGCGTCCATCCCCATCGCCGCGTCGCTGATGCTCAAGGGCGTCTCGCCGGGCGCGGCGTTCGTCTTCCTGATGGTCGGCCCCGCGATGAACGCGGTGTCCGTGACGACGGTCGCCGCGCTCATCGGACGCAGGGCCACCGCGGCCTACGTCGCGACGATCGTCGTAGGGGCGATCCTGTGCGGCTGCGCCGTCAACGCCTTCGCCGACCCCTCGGCCGCGGTCGAGGCCGCGCGCTGCGCCTCGCACGGGCTCACGCCGCTGCACTGGGTCTGCGCCGCGTTCCTCGCGGCGATGACGGCCTACAATCTGGCCCGCCCCGCCGCAATGCCCTCCCGCGGCCGCTCCGGCGAGCCGGGCGGCTGCTGCGGCGGGTCGGACGGCTGCTGCGGCGGCGGGGCCGCCGCGCCGGCGCCGGAGCCCGCTCCCGCGAAGGGGATCGGCCCCGCCGTCGCCACGTGCGAGCTGGCGCTCGACGGCCTGCGCTGCATGAACTGCGTCGCCCACGCGAAGAAGGCGCTCGAGGCCATCCCCGGCGTCGCGGCGGACGTCACGCTCGACCCGCAGCGCGCGCTGGTCCGGATGGACCGCGATGTCCCCGAGGCGGCGCTCCGTGCGGCCATCGAGGGCGAGGGCTACCGCGTCGTCTCGGTCTCGCGCCATTAGAGGCAGGGTCCGCGAAGCGCGCGCGAAGTTCGGCGGAGAAAGCCTTCGCGGTGGTTGCGGCGGCGAGCGCCTTGCGCGCCTTGCGTCGGGCGGCGGGCAGCGCCCGCGCCTGCCACGGCGGCAATACCGCGTCGAGGGGCGAGCCCTCGGAGAGCAGCAGCGCGGCCGGGGCGGGGTCGTCCAGTCCGTGCGCGCGGCGGAAGTCCTGCGCCATGCGCCGATAGGAGAGCAGCGTCGCGTAGCGGCGGGCGAGGGCGGGACAGTGCATGGCGATCC
>CAMOEO010000244.1 GCA_946612175.1 uncultured Verrucomicrobiota bacterium | reverse complement strand
AAGTCCGCACGGCGTGCGCCGTCCTCGCCGCCGGTTGCGGGGCGGTCGCCTTGGATGAGACTGCGCCAGCGGGCCGCGCGCTCGTCCTCGGACGCGAGGCGCGCCAGCTCGTCCCCATAGGCTCGCGTCTCGACGTCGGGATCGTGCACCGGCGCCGGGGGCTTCGTCGGCCCGGCCGCGCCGCGCCCCGTAAGGGCTCGTTTTGGGCGGGGGGCGGGCGTTGGGGCGTGATTGTCCGCCGACGAGGTGCGGCGGGGCTTGCCGGGCTTGCTAGGGGCTTTGGCGGGGCTTGTGGCGGCGGCTCGGTTCTTGTGTTTCATGGGGCTAGTCCTTTCGGGAAGAGGCGTTTTTGACGATGGACTCGGCCTTGAGCCAGACGTCCGGCGACGCGCCCGCCTTGCGCAATGCGTCACAGGCGGCGCGGAGCGCGTCGAGCGCGGCCTCGGGCGAGGTCGGCGCGGGGAGCGCGGCGAGGGCGGGAGCAGGGGCAGGAAGCGCCTTCCCAGCCGCGTCCATGCGGTCGAGAATGCGCTTCGTCGCGGGGTTGAAGTAGACTTTCAGCATTTGGTCCGAAGTCCAGCCGAGCATCCGCTGGACCTCGGCGGGTTCGACGCCAGTCTGGAGCGCCCTCGTCGCGAAGTAATGCCGCCACGAATGCCACGCCTTGACGGTGTGGAGCTTCCCGTCGATGCCCTCGGCGCGTGTCTCGATCCCCGCCTTGGCGTAGAGCGGTTCGAGATACTTGTGGAGGAATCCGGGGGCGTCCTTTTCGTATTCCGCCAAGAGTCCGGGAACGAGGGAGCCGCGCCCGAGCGCGAATCCGGGCAACGTGCGGAGATGGTCCGCCAGTTCCGAGAAGAGAGGGAGAACGACCTCGCGCCCGGACGAGTGCAAGGTCTTGTTCGGCGTGAAGGACACCGTGCGCGCCGAGAAGTCGATCATGTTCCACTTGAAACGAACGCAATCCCCGAGCCGCGCGCCGGTATAGGCGGCGAGATAGGTCAGCGTCTTGACCTCCCCTTCCGCTAGGTCCAGCAGCCGGGCCGCTTCCTCGTCCGAGAAGGGTTTCTTGCTCACCGGTTTCGCCTTGGCCTTGTCGATCACGCCGCCGCGCTTGGACCCCTCCCACGGGTTGACCGGGACGCCGCCCGCCTTGGCCGGCCTGTACCAGTCGGACGGCCCGAGCAGATTCCAGACGGACCGCATCAGAACAATGCGCTTGTTCAAGGAATTGCCAGAGAGCGACGAGAGGGAGTCCAGCCACTCTTGCGCGAGCGCCGGCGACACGTCACGAACGGCGGGGGCCTCGGGATGGTTCGCTTCCATCCATGCGACGAACACGGAAAACTGCGCCTCGTATCGGTTCACGGTCGCCGCGTTCACGACCTTGCGGCGGCGCTTGTGCGCTTCCGCAAGCCGCCGCCGGTAGAGGGGGAAGGCGTCCGCGATCCGGAGCGCGTCCCGAGCCTCCCGCGCGAGGCGGTCCGCTTCCTGTTTCTCGTGGAGCGCTTCCTCGGCCGTCTTGACGGCGGCGGCGATGGCCAGCTTGCGCTTCACTTCGTCCCGCTCGTCCAGGTGATACTCCGCCCGGACCTCCGCGCGGAAGTCCGCGAGCGCGGCCTCGGCCTCGGGGCGCGTGGTAATCGGTTCGCCGTCCTCCCGCTTCAGCGCGCGGCGCTTCACGACTTTCAAGCCCGTCGCCGGTTCGGTGAAAGTGTAGCGCCCGTAGTAGACGGCAACGAGCCGCCCGCCGGCATCCCGGCCCGGTTTCGTGAAGAGGGTGATGCCCGTTCCGCGTTTGTGCGAGGGGTCGTTTCTGGTCCCGGCCTTGCGGCCCCGGTGAATGTCGTTCTTCTGGCGTCTTGGCATGGCGAGGATTCTCCTTTTCGGCTTGTTTCAAGTTGACGCCGCTTAATTCTACAAAACTATGTTCCAAAACTCAATATAAATTTCCAATAAATTCCCCAGTAATCAAATTTCATTGATTTTTTGCGAAAAACAAGGGCCTGTTAATCCCTTGGTCGCTGGTTCGAATCCAGCCACCGGAGCCATCTTGGAACCCCGCGGGGCCTCGTGCCCGGCGGGGTTCCCCTTTTTCCGTGGGGAGGAGTGTCACCGGGCGAGGAGCGCGGCGGCGACGAGGGGGGCGCAGGCCGCGGCGTCGAGCCCGGCGAGGGCGGGGGCGAGGGCGCCCTCGTCGCGGAGGCGGAGGAGGGCGGCGGAGAGGCCGCGGCGCGGGAGGCGCGCGTCGGCGCGGAGGAGGGCGAGGAGCGGATCGCCGCGGGCGGCGGCGGGTCCGAGCCAGAGGAGGGTCTCGCAGAGCGCGTCGAAGGCCGAGCGGCTCGCGTGGAGGACGTTGTCGAAGCGGTCGATCCGCATCGCGAGCGCGTCGCGGCGGTCGTAGAGGTAGCCGCGGATCGATTCCTCCAGCGCGCCGGCGGGGTTCTCGTCGCCGATCACGACGTCGTTGAAGTCGCTCCACGGCAGCTCGAAGTCGAGGAGCATCGCCAGCACGCCCGGGCCGGCGGGGTCGGCGTAGGGCGCACGCTCGGCGGGGTAGAAGCCGTTCACGACGAAGACGGGGTCCGGGCCGGAAACGGCGTGGCACGGAACTTCGCCGTGCGCGCGGTGGTGGCCGCAGTCGCAATCGTGGCGCTCGTGGCCGCAGTCGCAATCGTGATGCTCGTGCGCATGGTGCTCGTGGCCGCAGTCGCAGCGGCCCCCGTGGCGGAGCCCCTCGGGCTCGAGGCGGGCGGCGTAGAGGCCGCCGCCGAAGTCCTCGGCGCCGCGGGCGATCCAGGCGCGGAGAAGGCCGTCGGGGTCGAGGACGAGGCGGTCCATCGCGGCGAAGGGCGAGAGCAGGCGGCCGGCGGCGGCGACGGCGGGGAGGTCCTCCTCGAAGGCGTCGGAGAAGCGGGCGCGGGCGTCGTCGCCGAAGAGCGCGGCGGGGTCGGAGGCGAGGGCGGCGCGCGCGGCGGGACCGGCGTGGCGGTCGTAGCGCTCCGCGAGGCCGGCGGCGGGGAGGCGCTCCTTGCGGGCGACGGCGACGCCGGCCTCCGCGAAGCGGTCGGCGACGGCGTCGACCACGGCCTGGGAGACCATGGCGTGGGGCTTGAGGAAGGCGAAGGCGCGGCTACGCATCGGCGGAGCCTCCGTCGAGGGGGAGCGCGCGGTGCGTGAAGCGCTCCTCGCCCGAGACGAACGGCGCGACGGTCTGGCCGGAGCCGCGCAGGATCCACTTGTAGGTCGTGAGGCCCTCGAGGCCGACCGGCCCGCGCGCGTGGAGCTTGCCGGTGGAGATGCCGACCTCCGCGCCGAGGCCGAAGCGGAAGCCGTCGGCGAAGCGGGTGGAGCAGTTCCAGAAGACGTCGGCCGAGTCGACGGCGGCGAGGAAGCGCTCGGCGGCGGCGCGGTCCTCGGCGACGATGGCGTCGGTGTGGTGCGAGCCGTGGGCGTTGGCGTGGGCGACGGCCTCGTCGAGCGACGGGACGACGCGCACGGAGAGGACGAGCCCGAGGTACTCCTCGTCCCAGTCGGCGTCCGTGGCGGGGTTCATCGACGGGACGATCGCGCGCGCGGCGGCGTCGCCGCGCAGCTCGACGCCCTTCTCCGCCATCGCGGCGGCGAGGGCGGGGAGGAAGGCGGGCGCGGCGGCCTCGTGCACGAGGAGCGTCTCGATCGAGTTGCAGGTCGAGGGGGCCTGCGTCTTGGCGTCGACGGCGATGCGGACCGCCATCGCGACGTCGGCCGAGGCGTCGACGTAGAGGTGGCAGAGGCCGGAGGAATGGCCCATCACCGGGATGCGGGTGTTCTCCTGGATGTGGCGGACGAAGGCGTTGGAGCCGCGCGGCACCAGCAGGTCGATGTCGCGGTCGCACGCGAGCATCGCGGAGACGTCCTCGCGCGTCTCCAGCAGCGCGATCCAGTCCGCCGGGATGCCGGCGGCGGCGGTGGCGGCGCGGATCGCGGCGAACAGGGCGCGGTTGGTGCGGAGCGCCTCGCGGCCGCCCTTGAGGAGGCAGGCGTTGCCGCTCTTGAGGCAGAGCGAGGAGATCTGGACGAGGGCGTCGGGGCGGGACTCGAAGACGACGCCGACGACGCCGAGGGGGCAGGCGGCGCGCTCGAGGACGAGTCCGGGCGCGAGCTCGGTGCGGAGCTGGAGGCGGCCGACGGGGTCGGGGAGCGCGGCGAGGGCGGCGAGGCCTTCGAGGAGGCCGTCGAGCTTGCGGGCGTCGAACGAAAGGCGGGCGGCGAGCGGCGCGTCGAGCCCCTCCGCGGCGGCGGCGGCGAGGTCCTCGCGGTTGGCGGCGTAGATCTGCTCCGCGCGGTCGCGGAGGCCGGCCGCCATCGCGGCGAGCGCGGCGTTGCGGACCTCGGCGGAGGACCGGGAGAGGGGCCCGGCGGCGGCGCGCGCGGCGCGGGCGAGTTCGGTGACGTTCATGGCGGCAAGGATAGCATACCTCCGCCCGCGCGCGCAAACGCGCTTGAATTCCCCCGGCCGTTCGTCTATACTCCGCCCCCGTTCCGCGCGAACCGCGCGCCCCCCACCACCGAAAAGGACTCCCCATGGCACTCACCGTAAAGGACATGAAAGGCCGGAAGATCGGCATCTGCGTCTCCGGCGGACTCGATTCCAAGACCATCGCCACCCGCCTGCGCGAGGCCGGCGCCGACGTGCTCTGCTTCACCGCGGACCTCGGCCAGCCCGACGAGAAGGACATCCGCGACGTCCAGAAGAAGATGGAGCCCTGCGGCGTGAAGACGGTGATCGTCGACGTCCGCAAGCCCATGGCCGAGGCGTGCTTCCGGGCGATCAAGGCCCAGGCCACCTACGACGGCGGCTACTGGAACAGCACCGGCATCGGCCGCGCCGTGACGACCCGCGAGATCGTCAAGGCGATGAAGCGGCACGGCATCGACACGCTCGTCCACGGCGCCACCGGCCGCGGCAACGACCAGATGCGCTTCGAGCGCTACACCAACCAGTTCGCGC